>CAZYJB010000563.1:0-914 GCA_964647675.1 uncultured Verrucomicrobiota bacterium
CAGCAGTTGCGCGATGCGGGCCGCAAGTTCGATGACCGGGGAGGAAGAGCGTGTCCGGCTCGCGCGCATCTTCGAGCAGGGTCTCGAGAAAGTGATCGGGCATGTGCTGCCCGTGCGGCGCGGCGGACCCGGCGACGCCGCCCCGTGGGTGAGTGGTCCCTGGTTTCTCCGACCCGAACGCCTCTATCTCATCCCGGGCGACTCCCCGATGGGCTTGCGGCTCCCCCTCGATTCGCTTCCGTGGGTCAGCGAGGCCGACTACCCGTATCTGAATCCGCAGGATCCGCTCGAACCGCGCCGTGATCTGCCTCCGCGCCAGGCCTTGGTGGCGGGACGATTGCCGGCGCCGCACAGCGATCGCGCACCCCTGGCGCCGCAGTCGCAGGGCATGGGTTTCGGACCTGGAGCGATCCGTGGCGAGGCACAGGCCAGGGGTCGTGCGGCCACCGCCGCAGCCGCGCCGGCGCGCGGGGAATCCGCCGCGGGGTTGGTGCGCACCGCGGCCTGCATCGAGCCGAGGCAGGGGCGGCTGCATGTGTTCCTGCCGCCAGTCGAAACCCTCGAGGATTACCTCACCTTCGTCACGGCGGTGGAGGAGACCGCCTCGGAGTTGGATCGGCCCGTGGTGCTGGAAGGCTATGCGCCACCGCATGACCCGCGTCTGAATGTGCTCAAGATCACGCCCGATCCCGGGGTGATCGAGGTGAACATCCACCCCGCCCGCACCTGGGACGAGCTCGTGAGCCACACGGAAATCCTCTACGAAGAGGCGCGCCTCGCGCGGTTGGGCACGGAGAAGTTCATGGTGGATGGCCGGCACTCGGGCACCGGCGGCGGCAATCACATCGTGCTCGGCGGCGCGACACCGGCCGACTCGCCGCTTCTGCGGCGTCCGGACCTCCTGCGCAGCCTGA
>CAZYJB010000563.1:924-3791 GCA_964647675.1 uncultured Verrucomicrobiota bacterium
TGGCAGAACCATCCGTCGCTGTCGTTCCTGTTCAGCGGGCTGTTCATCGGGCCGACGAGTCAGAACCCCCGCGTGGACGAGGCACGCAACGACTCACTGCGCGAGCTGGAGATCGCCTTCCGGCAGGTGCCCGACTTCGGGTACGTGCAGCCGTGGCTGGTGGACCGCCTGTTCCGCAACCTGCTGGTCGACGCCAGCGGCAACACGCACCGCGCCGAATTCAGCGTCGACAAGCTCTACTCGCCGGACTCCGCCAGCGGCCGGCTCGGCCTGCTCGAGTTGCGCGCGTTCGAGATGCCGCCGCATGCGCGCATGAGCCTCGCGCAGCAGCTGCTCCTGCGCACCCTGGTGGCGCAGTTCTGGAAGACGCCCTACGAGAAGCCGCTCGTGCGTTGGGGCACGGACATCCACGACCGTTGGATGCTGCCGTACTTTGTCTGGCAGGATTTCGAGGATGTGATGGCCAGCCTGCAGGCGGGCGGTTACCCGATGAAGGCGGAGTGGTTTGCGCCGCACTTCGAATTCCGTTTCCCGATGATCGGCGACCTGGCGGTGCGCGGCGTGGATCTCGAGGTGCGCCACGCCCTCGAGCCATGGCACGTGCTGGGGGAGGAGTCGGGCGGAGGCGGCGCGGTGCGATACGTGGATTCGTCGCTGGAACGCCTGCAGGTGCGCGTGCGCGGCATGGTGGATTCACGCCACGTCGTGTGCGTCGCGGGCACGGCCGTTCCGCTGCATCCCACGGGCACGAACGGCGAATTCGTGGCGGGAGTGAGGTACCGCGCGTGGCAGCCTTCGAGCTGCCTGCACCCGACCATCGGGGTGCACACGCCGCTGGTGTTCGACATCGTCGACCAGTGGAACGGACGTTCCATCGGCGGGTGCACGTACCACGTGATGCATCCCGGAGGACGCAACTACAACACGTTCCCTGTGAATGCCTACGAGGCGGAGAGCCGGCGTCTGGCGCGGTTTTTCCGGCACGGGCACACGCCGGGACTGCTGCAGCCGCGCGTGCCGGAGCGGGATCCGGATTACCCGTTCACGCTGGACATGCGGCGCACCTGAGCGGCGATCAGAGGTCGAGACCCGCGCGCAGCATGAGGTCCAGCGCGTCGTCCTCCGGCGCGCCGGAATTGCCGACGTCAAACTGGTCGCCAAGGGATTTGGTGGCCGGGCCGCCGCCGTACGGGTACCCGCTCCAGACGTGGCGCATGCCGCCCTGCCAGGCGCGGACGCCTCGGGCTGGGGGCGGAGCGGCGACGCGGCATTCGACGGGCGGGTGGCGACTCCGAAAAGTCCGCGTCCCGAGCGGCGGTCGTGGAATGCCGCTTGAGCATCCTGGGGCTCCGGCCGATGGCGAAATGAACAAGGGGCGTTCGTGGGAGCGTACTCGAAGTAACTCAAACCCTTCGCTTCCGTCCCACTGGCGATGCCGCTTAGAATCGAGGGGAGCGAATGGGGTCAGCCCAACCAAAACCAACGCCGGGTGAACGCGAGGAGGTGCCGGCCACCTCGTGGCTGGACGACTATCCCGCGGGTGCCGGCTACGACGAGGCGGTCGAATCCGACGGCGGAGTGCGGGAAGGATACCGTGGTCTGGTCGCCGAGCTGAACGAGCTCAGCGCGGGAGAGCTTCGGCGGCGGTCGGAGCTGGCGCAGCGGCTGATCCACGAACAGGGCATCACGTACAACGTGTATGGCGACCCGCGCGGCATGGATCGCCCCTGGCAAATGGACCTGCTGCCGCTCGTGTTGTCGCCTTCCGAATGGCGCGGGATCGAACGCGGGCTCATCCAGCGCGCGACGCTTCTGAACGCCGTGCTGGCCGATGCCTACGGCGCGCAGCGCATGATCCGGTCCTCGCGCTTCCCCTCGGCGCTGGTCTACGCGCAACCCGACTTCCTGCGCCCCTGCCACGAAGTGCAGCCGGCGCACGGGCTGTTTCTGCATTTGTATGCCGCCGACATCGCGCGCGCGGCCGATGGGCGGTGGTGGGTGATCTCGGACCGCACGCAGATTCCCACGGGTACCGGCTATGCGCTGGCCAACCGGCTGGTGACCTCGCGCGTTCTGCCCGAGGCGTTCCGCACCTGCCGCGTGCATCGGCTGGCGCCTTTCTTTCGCGCTTTCCGCGCGACGCTTGCCTCGCTGTCGTCGCGCTCGGTGGAGGACCCGCGCATCGTGCTGCTCACGCCGGGACCGTACAACGAAACCTATTTCGAACAGGCCTGGCTGGCGCGCTACCTGGGCTTCGCCCTGGTGGAAGGCCAGGACCTGACCGTCCGCGACGGACGGGTCTGGCTGAAGACGTTGAGCGGACTCGAGCAGGTGGACGTGATCCTGCGCCGTGTCGACGACGAGTGGTGTGATCCGCTCGAACTGCGCAGCGACTCGACCCTGGGGGTTCCCGGCCTGCTGGAGGCGTGGCGGGCCGGCGCCGTGGCCATCGCGAATTCGCTGGGCAGCGGCCTGGTGCAGAGCCCGGCCATGATGCCGTTCCTGCCCGGCCTGTGCCGCGAACTCCTCGGCGAGGACCTTCATCTGCCCTCGGTAGCCACCTGGTGGTGTGGGCAACCGCAGGAACTCGAGCATGTCCTTGGGCACGCTGGTGAATTGCTGATCCGGCCCGCCTTTCGCGGCGCCGCGCGCCTGCCGGATCCCTCTGCGGGCCCTGGGGCGCTCGACGCCCTGCGGCGGCGCATCGCCTTCCAGCCCCACGCCTACGTGGCGCAGGAGCGCATCGAGCTGGCCACCGCCCCGGCCTGGGACGGCAGCGGGATCACACCCCATCCGGTAGCCCTGCGGGTCTATCTGGTGGCCGGACGGAACGGATTCACCGCGATGCCGGGAGGACTGGCGCGGAT
>CAZYJB010000564.1:0-3786 GCA_964647675.1 uncultured Verrucomicrobiota bacterium
CGGACCCGCGCCCGGATCAAACTCCGGATCGATGCGCCCGTCCTCCAGCAGCCGTGCAATATGCCGTCGGGCGAGCCCGCCCGCGGTCGTGAAGGAACCGCCGATCCACCACCCTCCCGCGCTCGCACGCACCAGGGTCCACACCGTGCCATTCATGCCTGGTTCCGAATGAAACGACGGATCCACGGCTCCGCTTGGCAGCAGGCGCGCCACGCCGCCCGCCGGAATCAGCCCCACCTGGCGAAAGGCACCCGCTATCATCACGCGCCCCTGCTCGTCGACCGCCACCGCGCGCACAACACCGATCACGCCGGTGCCGGCGGAGAACGCGGCGTCGGGGGCGCCGTCGGCCCGCAACCGCACGATGCCGCGATGCGGCACCCCCGCCACGGTGCGGAACTGTCCGCCCGCCACCAGGGCCGGCTCGCGCCCCTCACCACCTGCATCCCACGCCAGCGCGAACACGTCGCCGTCCGGCCCGTCGGAGGTGTCGAACTCCGGCACCGGCGCTCCGGTCGCATCGAGACGCACGACCCGCCGCGCCACCGCATCCCCGACCGACTCGAAGCTGCCGGCGGCATACAGCCCGCCATCCCCTGACGGGACGAGCGCCGTGACCCGAAGGTCCGCACCGGGATCGAAGGCGAAACCCGGGTCGAGGCGTCCGTCCGGCAGTAGGACCGCGACGTGATTGAGCCGCTCGCCGTTGACCGTGTTGAACTCCCCGCCCAGCGCAACGCGCCCGTTTCCAAGCTCCGCCAGCGCATCCACGCGATACTTCACCGAGGCGTGAAAGTTGGTGTCCACAGTGCCGTCACGCCGCACCCGTGCCACGCGATCGCACGACAGCCCGCCGAAGGTCGTGAAGCCGCCGGCGGCCACCACCCCATCTCCCTGTCGCAACAAGGCCGACACCAGGTAGTCCGCCCCCGGATCCACGCGCGCCGAGGTGTCGAGCAGCGCGGACGCCTCCCATTCGTCGTCGCGCACCTCAACCTGGAGCGTGGCCACCGGGCCCAACGCCAGTCCCGCGGACGGTTCCACGAGGTCCACGGCAAACCGGCGCGGGCCGTCCGCCACCAGGTTGTCCCGCACCTGCAAATCGAAACCATCGGGAGGAGGACCGTTGGCCGGGCACCAGACCTCGTCATCAACCGGGACAAAATCGACACCCGCCCGCGCCGTCGCTTCGCGGGTGCGGATCCGGAACACACCGCCGGTCGCAGCGCCGGTCCAGGCGAAGGAAACGCGCACGGTGCCCGCCGATTCCGACACGGTGAGGAATTCGCGCGCCAGCCCCACGCGCACGCGCGGTTCGCGCACCGCCGCCAGCAGCGGGGCGGTCAGGTTGATGGTGCGCACATTGTCCGCCGCGCCGTTGCCCGAGGCGACGCCGGTCGGCACGCCGAGGTATCTCACACGCGGATTGGAGAAGTGCGGAAATTGAAGCCCTGGCCGGTAGGCCATGACGGTGCGGTAGACGGCACCATCGATGGTGAGGCGCGTGCCGTGCGACCAGGGCTCGAGCCCGCTCGTGGCGTTCTCGCGATCATGGTTGCAGCCCATCAAGTGCCCGACCTCGTGGGGCAGCGTGTAGTTCCCAACCAGATACGGACGCAGGCAGGCCGTGAATCCGCGCGCCATCGAGGCGGCCGACGTTTCCAGCAATTGGTTGGCCATGCCCGCGAACTGGTTCGAATCCTCCGATTCGGTCACCAGACAAACGACATCGGCGGCGAACTCGTCGCGGATCCACTGCGCCTCGTCCAGCCAGCCATCCCCCGCACGACTCAGGCGGCCCAGGTCGGTGGACAACACTCCGGACTCCACGTAGTCGGTCTGCCGCACCAGGACGTTCCGCAGCCGCACGAGGGCTTCGCTGCGCGCGAACGCGTCATTCGACTCGAGCACCGCCAGCGCGATCAGCGCGCGCATGCCGGCGTCGCCGCCGGCACCGTCCAGGGCCGCCTGGGTGAAAAGGAATGCCACGTCCACCGTGTTTACCCCCCCGCCCCCTGGTGTCGCGGGCGCCAGTTCCCGCCGGGCATCGTCTGCCGCCGGCACCATCAACGCGGCACCGCCTTCATTCCCGCAGCGCGGTCCAACTTCGCTGCGACAGGCGTCCATCCGATGGAGGCCCCTCGACGCAGGTTGAATGCGGATCATCTCGTGCGCAGGGCGCCTCACGGTGAGCGCCACCCGATCGCCCGAGAGGGCGAGGAGCACCGCGGACCCCGGCTCGCCCTCGACGCGGGCGATGACCTGCACGTCATCGGGCGCCGGGGTCGTGATTGACTCGACCACCAGTGTGAATTCGGCCGGTTCGCGATCGGGTCCGGGCATCGACCAGCGATCCCCCGGCCGCGCGGCGCGCACCGCAGCGGCCCCGGCAAAGCGCAGCGCAGCGCCTGGCCGCAGGGAAGAGGCGTCTCCCGCAATCCGATCCCGCTCGCGACGGACGGGCTCGGCCACCGCCGATTCGAAGAGCCGCACCGGAGTCGCCGGCAAAGCCTCCCGCACCGTCACGAAAAGGAGGCAGGCTGCGAGCCCGAGTCCTGGCAGTCGCCGAGGCGGCTTCACGCGTCACGTCCCATCGCGGCACGGTAGGCCGTCAGTGCCGTGTTCGCCCGATCGAACTGGGACGCCACTTCGTCAGCCAGGGACGCGAGGTCCACGCCGCCTCCCGCCGCGGCGCGCGCTTCGAGGGCCGCGCAGGCCGCCACCACGCGTCTCGCCCCCATGTAACTCGAGCTTCCCTTGAGCATGTGCGCCTCGCGCCGCAGTGCCGCCAGGTCCCCGGACGCGACCAGGGCTCGCAGTCGCGCAATCCGCATCGGGGAATCCCCGAGGTACTGATCGATGAACCCGGCGAGGACCGAGGGATCGTCCGGCACCGCGAGCGCCTCCAGCGGTTCGGGATCGAGCACCGGCACCTCCGGTTCACCGGCCGCACCCGTCGGCGCGGGCCCTTCCGACTCGGCCGCGGGGGGACCCGCTGGGAGCCCGTTGGCGACGGAGACGTCCCCGGACTGCCGGAGCACGGCGATACGACGCAGGATACGCACCATCTCGGGCTGGCGAAGTGGCTTGGTGAGGTAATCGTCCATTCCCGCCGCCAGTCCGCGTTCACGATCGCCCGACAGCGCGTTCGCCGACAACGCGACCACCGGGATGCGGCCCGCGTCGCCGCCTGCGGCCTCGCGTTCCCATTCCCGCAGACGGCGCGTTGTCTCATAGCCGTCCATATCCGGCATCTGGCAATCCATGAGGACCAGGTCGTAGCGCTGACGGCGCACCGCCTCCAGGGCGCGCGGACCGGATTCCACGGCATCCACGCGGGCGCCCAGACGTTCCAGCATTTCGGTGGCCACCCGTTGGTTGAGCGGATGGTCCTCGACGAGCAGCACCTGAAGTCCGTTGCCGGGCGGGGCCGAGGCTTCCGCGGCTGCCGGGCTCTGGGCGGCGCCCGGATTGATGGCGGAGCCTGTCTCCGATGCGTTGAGGATCTGCTGCAACTCGGCGGCGACCCGGGATTGGCGCAGCGGCTTGATCAACAGACCGCCAATGCCCGCCGCCTCCAGGCCCCGGGCATCGGCGATCACCCCGGGCACGGTCAACGCGATGACCCGCAGCCCTTCCCCTCCCGCCGCGCGCAGCTGGCGCGCCGTGTTGATCGGATCCAGCCCCGGAAGCTCGGTGTCGAAGAGCACCAGGCCGCGGGCGGAAACCGAATCCCGCCAGGCGCGCACCTTCGCGACCGCCGCGTCGAGCGAGCGTTCCACCACC
>CAZYJB010000565.1:0-3785 GCA_964647675.1 uncultured Verrucomicrobiota bacterium
CTGCCGATCGTGGCGCTGACTCCGCTGATGATCATCCCATTTTCGATGCGGATGGAAGGCGAGCGTCCTTCGGTGCGCTCACTGATCGGGGGCGCGATCGCGGTGGCCGGCGCCGTCGTTCACAAGCTCCAGCACTCCTAGGAAAGAGTCGCGAACAGTTGGCGCGCCGGGCGGCTACTCCACCCGGGAACGCCCCGTGCCACGCGTCACCTCGCCGATGACCCACGCCGCGTGGCCTTCCTTGCGGATGAACCGCAGGATGGCGTCCGCCTTCCCGGCCTCGGCCAACACCACCATGCCGATGCCCATGTTGAAGACCTGGTAGAGCTCGGTTTCCTCCACGCCGCCCTGTTCCTCGAGGATCCGGAAGATGGGCAGCATCTCCCAACTGCCTTTGCGGATGACCACATCGCACTTGGGTGGCAACACGCGCGGAACGTTGTCGATGAAACCACCGCCCGTGATGTGGGCAAGGCCGTGGACCGGGCGCTCGCCTCGGCGGTGGAACTTGCGCAGCAAACGTTGGACGAGCGGGCCGTAGCTGACGTGGACCTTGAGCAGTTCGTCACCGATGGTGTTCTGCAGCTCGGGAACCCAGGTCTTGGGTTTCATCATGAGCTGGTCGAAGAAGATTTTGCGCGCGAGCGAGTAGCCGTTGGTGTGCAGGCCGGAGGCGGCGATGCCCAGCACCACGTCCCCACGCTTCACGGACTTCTGCCCGTTCAGCATGGCGCCGCGGTCGACCACGCCCACGATGGTACCGCTCACGTCGTATTCGCCAGTCTGGTAGAAACCGGGCATTTGCGCGGTTTCGCCGCCGATGAGTGAACAGTGATTCTCCGCACAGGCTTTGGCGAAGCCGCGCACGATGTCGGTGAAGACACGCGGCTCCAGCTTCCCGGTTCCGAGGTAGTCGAGGAAGAAGAGCGGTTCGGCGCCGAGCACTGCGATGTCATTGACGCAATGGTTGACGAGGTCCTGGCCGATGGTGTCGTGCCGATCCATCGCGAAGGCGATCTTCAGCTTGGTGCCGACGCCGTCGACGGACGAGACGAGCACGGGTTGGGGATGGCGTTTGACGTCGATGGCAAACAGCCCGCCGAAGCCGCCGACCTTGCCGAGGACCTCCTTACGGTGAGTCGACGCGAGCAACCCGGGAAGGGTGCTCTTCACGCGGTTCCCCAGGTCGATATCCACTCCGGCGGCGGCGTACGCTTTCTTCGATCGGCTCATCGGTCAGGGCGGTGACTGTCGGCAGGAGGCGGGCATTTGTCCATGACGGGTTGGCCCATTGGGGCGCGTAGAAGGTTACAAATGCCGGATCCGGCCGCGGTAGCGGGCCAGGAGTGCTTCGTTCCAGCCAGGGTCGTCGGCATTGCTGCTGGCGTAGATCTCGGGCGGGTGACCGGCGAGCGTGGCGAGCTCAATGGCCCGTGCCACGAGCGCGTTTACGAGAAAGAGTCCGGCGAGGCTCGAGGTGGGACCGAACCGCCGCGGCAGATTGGGGAGGTCGAGTGCCGCATCGCCGACGGGGGAACCGTGGTCGATGACGAACTCGGCGACCTCGAACAGGCGTTTGCCGGAGGGGTGGCGCGAAGGGAAGGCGCGGCTGTGGGCCAGGCTGGTGAGGGCAATGGTGCGCAATCCACGCTCGCGCGCGGCGAGCGTCATCTCAATGGGCACCGCATTGCGGCCTGAATTCGACGCCACGACCAGGACGTCCCCGGCGGCGACGGGGTAACGCGCCAGCAATTCTTCGGCGCGCCCGGTTTCCTGCTCGAGTCGCGAGCTGTCGGACGCGCTCTCGTGCAGCATCAAGGGCCCGTCGAGGATCGCCGCGGCGCGCGCCAGTCCTCCGGCCCGGTAGAACACCTCTTCGGCGAACATGTGGGAGTGTCCGGTGCCGAACACATAAAGGTGCCGGTCGGCCAGCAGCGCGGAAGCGAGGATGGACGCCGCATTCTCCAACGCGGTGCGCTGGCTGTTCGTGGCGTGCCGCAACTGGTCCACCACCACGCGGAGGTATCGGTCGATGATGTTCATGGATCGCAATGCGCCGGGCGCGAGGTGCGGGCGCGCCGCACGGCGAGGCGCACGCCGCGCGGCCCGTGCCCGCTCCCGCTCCCGCCGGGTGAGCGAACGCCGTGGGGTTGGCCGCCGCGTCGGATCACACCGCGCCCGGTGCCGGGCCTGGGGCCGTTGGCGTCTCTTCGCCTTCCTCGCTCATCACCGGCGCGATGGCGGTCAACCGGTCCTCGGCCTCGAGGTTGATCAGTTTCACACCCATGGTGTTTCGCCCGGCCTCGCGGATTTCGCGGACCTGAATGCGCACCATCTGGCCGCCGGCGGTGATGAGCATGAGTTCGTCCTGCTCCCGCACGGGAAGGGCGCCCACGACGCGACCGGTCTTCTCGGTCGTCTTCATGGTGATGATGCCTTTGCCGCCGCGGCTCTGGAGCCGGTACTCGTCGAAGGCGGTGCGTTTGCCGATGCCGTTGTCGCCCGCCACCAGCAGCATGGCGTCGGCCGTGACCACGGCCAGGGCCACGACGCGGTCGCCGGACTCGAGTTCGATGCCTTTGACTCCGGTCGCGGGTCGGCCCATCGAGCGCACCTGATCCTCGGGGAAGCGGATGCTCATGCCTTCCGAAGTGATGAGCACCATCTCGTTGACGCCGGTCGTGAGGCGGACGTCGATCAGGCGGTCCGTGGGTTCGATGCTGATGGCGATGATGCCGCCCTTGCGGACATTGGAGAATTCGCTGAGGGCGGTCTTCTTCACCGTGCCCTGTTGCGTTGCGAAGAAGAGGAAGCCGGCCTGCTGCCAGGTGAGGTCCTCTTTTCCGGGGCCGGTCACGGACTGGATCCGGATGAGCGCGGCGATCTTCTCGTCCGGCTTCAGCTCGAGCAGATTCGCGATGCTGCGCCCCTTGGAGGCACGGCCCATGTCGGGGATCTCGTGGACCCGCTCGACGTACACGCGTCCGGTGCTCGTGAAGAACATCAGGTAATCGTGCGTGCCGGCGGTAAAGAGATGCTCGATGAAATCGGCGGATTCACCCTCGACGACCGAGGTCTCGCGCGTGGCCATGCCGATGACCCCCTTGCCGCCGCGCCGCTGCGCGCGGTAGGAGCTGACGTTGGTGCGCTTGATGAGGCTGTTGTGGGTGATGGTGATGATCACCGCCTCGTTGGCGATGAGGTCCTCGATGGCCATCTCACCCTCGTCGGGGATGATGTCGGTGAGGCGTTTGGTGGCGTGCTTCGCCTTCACCGCCTGGAGCTCGGCCTTGATGATGGCGAGCACACGTTCCTCGCGGGCGAGGATGTCGAGGAGATCCTTGATCCGCGCGACGAGCTCGTCGTATTCGCCCTTCACCTTGTCCCGCTCGAGGGCGGTGAGTTGGTAGAGCCGCAGCTCGAGGATGGCATCCGCCTGCGCTTCGCTGAAGGCGTAGCGACCGTCGACGATGCGCGCCTCGCTGCGGATGAGGATCCCCAGGCGTTCCACCGTGGCGCGCGTGAACTCGTAGGCGAGCAGCTTGATGCGCGCCTCGTCGCGGTTGGAGGAAGCACGGATGATGCGGATGAAGTCGTCGAGGTGCGCCAGTGCGAGGAGGTAGGCCTCGAGGCGTTCGGCGAGCCTCTCGGCTTCGCGCAACTGGAACCGCGTGCGCCGCAGGATCACCTCGCGGCGGTGTTCGATGTAGCAGTTGAGGACCTCCTTGAGGTTGAGCGTCTTGGGTCGCCCGCCGTCGATGGCGAGCAGGTTGACGCTGAAGGTC
>CAZYJB010000566.1:0-3783 GCA_964647675.1 uncultured Verrucomicrobiota bacterium
CCTCCCCCCGTCCCCCGCGGCCGCGCCAACGCCCGCGCCGCTGGATCCCGCTCGCCCTGGGCGGCGCCTTCGTTGCGCTCCTCCTCGTCGGCCTCCGCCCGCGCCCAATGCAGGTCGAAGTCACCTCCGCCGTACGCGGCGACCTGAGCGTCACGATCAACGAAGAGGGCAAGACCCGGGTGCGCCAGCGTTACGTCGTCTCGGCCCCGGTCGGCGGGCAGCTCCGCCGCCTTCCGCTCAAGGAAGGTGCGCTCGTCGAAGCCGGCACCACCGTCGTCGCGGTCATCGACCCCACACCCTCCAACCCGCTCGACCTGCGCACGCGCACGCTGGCCGAGGCGCGCCGCGACACCGCCCGCGCCAATCTCGAAAAGGCGCGTACCGCACATCGCTTCGCCGCCACCGAACTGGAACGCGCCGAACGCCTGCGCCGCGAAGGAACGGTCTCCCAGCAGGAACTCGAATCCGTGCAATGGCGCGAAGCCTCCGCCGCCAAGGACCTCGCCGCCGGCGAAAGCGCGCTGCGCGAAGCGGACGCGCAGCTCGCGGAATTCGGCAACGGCACTCCGGCACTCGCGGACGCCACGTCACCCCTCCAGGTGCGCGCGCCGGCCACCGGACGCGTGCTGCGCGTGCTCGAGGAGAACTCCCGCGTGGTGGTGGCCAGTACGCCGCTCCTCGAAATCGGAGACCCCACTGACCTCGAGGTGGTGATCGATGTGCTCTCACGCGACGGCGCCATCGTCAAAGCGGGGGCCGCGGTGGAACTCCATCATTGGGGCGCCGAACGTCCCCTCGCCGCACGCGTGCGGCTGGTCGAACCGGCCGCTTTCACCAAGGTCTCCGCCCTGGGCGTGGAGGAGCAGCGCGTCAATGTCATCGCCGACCTCCTGACGCCGCCCAACGAGCGCGCCAGTCTCGGCGACCAGTTCCGCGTCGAGGCGCGCATTGTCTCCTGGCACACCAACGCGGTGCTTAAGGCCTCCGTTGGCGCTCTCTTCCGTCGTGGTCGCGACTGGGCCGCCTTCGTCGTCGAGAACGACCGCGCCAGAATCCGGCCCGTGCGCCTCGGACCGTCCAACGGTGTCGAGACGCAGGTGCTCGAAGGGCTCAGTGAAAAGGATGTCCTCATCCTTTACCCCGGCGATCGCGTGCGCGACGGCCTGCGCGTGCGCCCGGTGAAGATAGCGCCGTAGCCGCACCTCGGCCTCGGTGGGTCACCAGCTCCGCCTCGTGATTGGGTGTCCACATGGGACACCGACCCAAGGCATGCTCCACCCTCCGAATCGCCTGACTTTCGCGCCGCTTCCCGCACCGACTCGCCGGTCGGAGCCGGCGAGCCACCCGATTGCGGAGGGAAGCCTCGGACCACCGCCAACGGCGCAGTTATGGTGGGTCACGAGCTCTGTCTCGTGACTCGGTGTCCGCAGACGACACCGACCGACCGATCCTTCCCCTTCCCATCTCTGAACGCCTGGGAAGTCCGATGCTAATCCTTAAACTGCAAACCTTCCAGAACCCTATCGCGATCTGCAATCGCTCCATTCTCAGACCACTCTAATAAATCTGGCCCTACTTCTGGAGTGCCATCATCTCGGAGGGGGTAGCCCGCTGTGGCGAATTGATAAACTCTCCACACCAACCGGTATCGCCCCCGTACCCACTCAACCTTTCCAATTCTTACGGCCTGCTCACATGCCCTCACACTCCACTTTTCAGGCAGGATTGCACCACCATGCTTCGATCGCGTAAAGCCATATCGATACTTGAATTCCCCATTCCTAGCACGAACCCCGATGAAGAAGGTCATATTAGTCACCAGCGTATCTCTTCGCACGATAAAGGACTTCAGTACCCTGTCGCCGGGAGCTAACATAGGTATCGCAAAATTGGTCAGCACATAAGTCGGATAGACCGGAGCACCCAGAGCATCAAAACTCGGACTCGCATCCTGGTTATCAAATCCAATTGCAAAGTGAGGACTCTTTGACAACTCTTCGTAGTTGATGATCCTAACATCTAGATCATAGATCGGATATCGATTGGTGTTGAATACGAAGATTGGAATTGAGGTGAGCGTTGCGTTTTCAGGTATTCGTCGATTATCACCACCGTGAAAAAAGCGGAACGACGGATAGTGCGAATGTCGCCCGGAGAACTGCTCAAATTCCGCGATTAGATTGGTCGATGCCTCCCCCAGTTTCTGCGAAATTTGCCCGGTATTCTCGACTAATATGGTGGTATTTGTCGATAAGGTCATCAGCGCTGAGAAACGGTCGAAAACTGCCTGCTGGTCTAACTCATCAGAATACCAGGATGCAGCACCAAAAAGTGTGGTTGCCACCAATGCACAGATAGGAAGCCATCGTTCCTTGATATCTTTGATCGCCTCTTCACTTTCAAGCCAAAGACTTTTTCGAAATAGCGGGATAATCTTACAGACAGCTCTTAGGCGTGGTGCTGGAAAAAGAATCGCCATGGATGCAAAAAACGCGATTCCAAACAATGCGATCTGCAGTAGTTTCATGACCGTGATGACTGTGGAGACCCACAGTTAGGCATTACAACTTACCCGCACTGGGCATTCTGATTTGCGATCGTTTCGCCCGCTCAGTTTATGATGACCTCCCGCTAACAGTTGAACCATTGGTCGCCTGGAATCAAGAAGGCCCACCCCCTAGTGGAGATGGGCCACACTACACCGATCGTCGTGCACCGAATGCAGCTTCACTTCACCTGCTTCACCTTGGTCCACTTGTGGGACTTGGCGGAGGCGAGCACGGCATCCACGACGTAGTCGGTCGCGAGGCCATCCTTGAAATCCGGTCGCGCGGGCACACCCGTCTCGAGGCCCTTCAGGAAGTCGGCCACCTGATGCACGAAGCTGTGTTCGTAGCCGATTTGCAAGCCGGGCACCCACCAGTTCTTCATGTACGGCTGGTCGCTGTCGCTGACATGGATGCTGCGCCAGGCGCGCACATTGCCCGGATCCCGATGATCGAACCATTGCAGGCGGTGGAGATCGTGCAGATCCCACCGCAGCGAGGCGTGCTCGCCGTTGATCTCCAGCGTGTAGAGCGCCTTGTGCCCGCGCGCGTAGCGCGTCGATTCGAACAAGCCGAGCGACCCGTTGTTGAAATGGCAGAGGAAGGCGCAGGCGTCGTCGATGCCCACCTTCTCGACCTTGCCCGTGAGGTTGTGCTTCCGCTCCTTGATGAAGGTCTCGGTCATGGCGGTCACATCCTTGATGCCGCCGTTGAGCCACATGGCCGTGTCGATGCAGTGCGCCAGCAGGTCGCCGGTGACGCCCGAACCCGCCGCCTTCACATCCAGGCGCCACAATGCCGCGCCGCCCTGCGGCAGGTCGGCGCTGATGGTCCAGTCCTGCAGGAAGTTGGCGCGGTAATGAAAGATGCGCCCCAGCTTCCCCTCGTCGATCAACTGCTTGCCCAGCACCACCGCCGGGCAGCGACGGTAGTTGTACCAGACCATGTTGGGCACCTTGGCCTTGGTCACGGCCGCCACCATCTTCTCCGCGTCCTTCGAATCGAATCCCAGCGGCTTCTCGCACAGGATCATCTTGCCGGCCTTGGCCGCCGCGATCGCCATTTCCGCGTGCAGGTTGTTGGGCACCGCGATGTCCACCAGGTCGATGTCGTCGCGCGCGATCAGCTTGCGCCAGTCGGTCTCGACCGACGCATAGCCCCAGCGTTGGGCGAACGCCTTCACCTTGGCCTCGTCCCGGGCACACGCCGCCTGCAGCACGGGCTGGTACTCGAGGTC
>CAZYJB010000567.1:0-3780 GCA_964647675.1 uncultured Verrucomicrobiota bacterium
CGCGTGGCTCACCAACAATGGGCCGGTCCTCGTGCGCTTCCAGAAAGAGCTGCAGCGCTATTTCGAGTCGCCCAACCTCTGCCTGTTCAACAACGGCACGCTGGCCCTCCAGATCGCGCTCCAGGGCCTCGGCCTCTCCGGTGAAGTCATCACCACGCCGTTCACGTTCGTCGCCACCACCCACGCCCTTTACTGGAACAAGATCCGGCCCGTCTTCGTCGACATCGAGCCGGACCACTACACCCTCGACCCCGCCAAGGTGGAGGCCGCCATCACGCCCTGGACCACCGCCATCCTCGCCGTCCACGTCTTCGGCTACCCCTGCCAGCTCGAGGCCCTCGCCGAGATCGCACGCAAACACCGCCTCAAGCTCATCTACGACGCCGCCCACGCTTTCGGCGTGCGCGTGAACGGCCGGCCCATCGGACACTTCGGCGACCTCAGCATGTTCTCCTTCCATGCCACCAAGCTGTTCCATTCCATCGAGGGCGGCATGCTCATGTTCTCGGATGCCGGCTGGATGAAGACGTTCGACTACCTCAAGAACTTCGGCTTCGAGAACGAAGTCGAGGTGGTCATGCCCGGCACCAACGCCAAGATGAATGAACTGCAGGCCGCCATGGGACTTCAGGTCCTGCGCCACATGGAGGCCATCGTCGACCGCCGCCGCACCATCGACGCGCGCTACCGCGAGAACCTGCGGCAGGTGCCCGGACTCCGCACCGGCGCCGCCAGCCCGGCCGGCGTGGAATGGAACTTCGCCTACTTCCCCATCGAGGTGGACGCCGCCGAGTTCGGACTCACCCGAGATCAACTCTTCGACGGCCTGAAGCGCTACAATGTTTTCGCGCGTCGGTATTTCTACCCGCTGATCTCGGACTTCGCCTGCTACCGGCACGTGAGCGTCAACGACCCGCTCACCGTCTCCCGCCGCGTCGCGGACCGCATCCTCACGCTGCCGATCTACCACGAGCTCTCGCTCGAGGACGTGGACCGGATTTGCGAGTGCATCCTGCATCTCCATCACCAGAGCCGCCCCGCTCGCTCCGGTTCCGCGCCGGCGCCCGTGCGGCGGCCGGTCGCAGAACCCGGCGTCGCCGCGTTGCGTTGAGTTCCCCACGGCCGACTCGAAAGTCCCCGACCGTCCCCGACCCCGCTCTCTGAATGACCGGCTATCTGCACCCGGACTACGCCGCCTCGTTCGCCGCCTTCGGCGAGCCGCTGGCCCTCCCTCAATCGCGCGGGCACCTCGTGCGCCGGTCCGTCGCCGGGGGCGATCGCCACGACGCCATGGGTCCGTACCCGTTGTTCTGTTGTGCGGACTGGGCGGCACTGCCGGCGGACCTCGCCGCGCTGGGCAACCGCCTGATCGCGGTGGGGCTCGTGACTGATCCCTTTGCCGCGCTCACCGAGGAATTCCTGAAGGGAGCGTTCCAGCGCGTCGTGCCGTTCAAGGAGCATTTCATCTCGGACCTCGAGTCGCCGGTCGAGAAACTCGCGTCGAAGCACCACCGGTACTATGCCCGCAAGGCGTTCGACGCCGTGACCGTGGAGGTTGCCGCCGAGCCGCTCGCGCACCTCGACGAATGGGTCACGCTTTACGGAAACCTCGCGGCCAAGCACGGCATTCGCGGGCTGCGTGCCTTCTCGCGCGACGCCTTCGCGCGGCAGCTGGGCGTGCCGGGCCTCACCTTGGTTCGCGCGCATCAAAACGGCGTCGGCGTGGCCACGCACCTCTTCTACACCCAGGGCGACGTCGCCTACTCCCATCTCGCGGCGAGCAGCGATGAGGGCTACGCGGTGAACGCCATGTACGGCATCTACTACCGCAGCCTCGAACACTTTGCCGGACGCGTCCGCAGCGTCGACTGGGGCGCCGGCGCGGGACTTTCCAAGGACGGCTCCGACGGCCTCAGCCGGTTCAAGCGCGGCTGGTCCACGCGCACGCTCCCGGTCTGGTTCTGCGGCAGCGTGCTCGACGCGGCGGCCTACGACACCGCCGTCCAGGCCCGCGGCAACCCCGCCACGAATTTCTTCCCAGCCTACCGGCTCGGTGAATTCTGATCCGACCCCGCTTCCCATGGCGCCGCCTGTTCCCTCCCCCTCCGGGCCCGTCTACCTCCGCGCCCTCGACGTCTCCGATGTCGACCGCACGCTGCGCTGGCACAACGACGAGACCACCTATTCCACTCTCCTCAGCAACTTCCGGCACGTCAGTCCCGCCGCCGAAACCGAATGGATCCGGAGGAAGACCGCGTTCTCCCACACCGAGGTGAACCTGGCCATCTGCCTGCACCCCGATGGCCGCCACATCGGGAATGTTTACCTTCGGCACATCGACTGGATCTCACGCACCTGCGAATTCGGCATCTTCATCGGCGAACCGGACTGCCGCGGCAAGGGCCACGGCGGCACCGCGACCCGCCTCACGCTGCGGCATGCCTTTCTCGACCTCGGCCTGCGTCGCGTCTCGCTCTTCGCCCTCGCGGAGAACACCGGTGCCGCCGCGATGTACGAGCGCTGCGGTTTCCGTCGCGAAGGCCTCCTGAGGAAACACGTCCTGAAGCGGGGACGCGCCCAGGACGTTCTCGTGATGGGAACACTCGCCGAAGACCATCCGGATCTCGCATCCTGACGCCCGACATCGATCACCGAAGTACATGACTAAAATCAACCGCACCTTCATCGCCCGCGAGCGCCGCTTCCTCGACAAGGTCTATTCGACCTACACCGTGGATTCGTCGTCCCAGACCATGGTCATGCGGAAGCTCATCGCCCGCACCTTCGAGCCGTTCCTCGGCGGCGGGCGCGGACTCGAACTCGGATGCTCGGATGGTTTCATGACGGAGATTCTCTCCCAGCAGGTGGACCATCTCGACGTGGTCGACGGCTCGAAGAAGTTCCTCGCCGCGGCCAGCAAGCGGAAACTTCCCAACGTGCGGTTCGTCTATTCCCTCTTCGAGGAGTTCAAGACACGCGAGAAGTACGATTACGTCTTCGCCAGCTACATCCTCGAGCACGTGTTCGATCCGGTCGCGGTCATGAAGATGGCGCGCACAGTCCTCAAGCCCGAGGGCCGTCTCCTCATCGTGGTCCCCAACGCCCGCGCGCTCTCGCGCCAGCTCGCCCTGCACATGGGTCTGCTCAAGGACCTCAAGGAACTGACCGAGAACGATCATAACCATGGCCACCGCCGGGTCTATGACCGCGTCGCACTCAACCGCCACATCGCCGAGGCGGGGTTCGAGAACGTCTCCCAGGGAGGCATCATGCTGAAGATCCTCGCCGACTTCCAAATGGACCAACTGCTCAGCAATGGGATGCTCAAGGACCAGCAGGTCGACGGGCTCTATGCTCTCGGCCTCGAGTACCCGGATCTGTGCGGTTCGCTGTTCTCCGTCTGCCGCCCCCGTCCATGAACCCCGTCCTCCTCTATGGCTCGAGCCATGGCAAGACACGCAAGGTGGTGGCGGAGGCACTCACCCGCCTCGCCATCCAACCGCCGGTCCACGACGTCAAGGAGGTCGCCGATCCAGCGTCCCTCGCCGTCCACGACGTGTGGCTCGTCTTCTGCCCGACCTATGGCGACGAGGAACTTCAGCCGGACATGGAGTCCTTCCTCCAGCGCCTGCACCTCGATCTGAGAGGCAAGCGGTTCGCGCTCGCCGAGCTGGGCAACTACTACGGCTACGACGATTTCTCCTTTGGCGCGATGGCCATCCTGCGGCAGCGCCTGACCGAGCTCGGCCCGGGTTGGAAGTCCGAGCTCTCCTGGGCGCC
>CAZYJB010000568.1:0-3777 GCA_964647675.1 uncultured Verrucomicrobiota bacterium
ATGCTCAGGACCATCTTCAACCTGGGAAGCCCTTCGATCCTTCCCGGCCTTTGCGCCGTCGGCGAATGCCTCGATCCCAACACCAGCCCCTGCCTGCGATGCCTGCCCCGGGGGGACCAACCGCGCACCCGATGGTGGGCCACCGGAATCCTCATCCATCCCCGCGTCGTCCTGACCGTGGCGCACTCGCCACGCTCCGGAACGATTCTGGGCGATCGGGTCCTTCTGCCCGGGCTCCCCCGGCCCGTCACGACGCCAGACACGATGATCCCGGCGACCAGGCGCAAACCCACCAAGGGCGAGTCGCCCAACGCCGGGTTTCCGGAGCGCGTGCTCTGCGTGCAGCGCATCCATGACCATCCGAAATCGACCTATCGCGGCTACGACGCCCGCCTGTTGATCCTCATGGAAATCCCCGGGATCAAGGGTGAGCTCGAGGACCGCCGATGCAGGCTCCTCGAATACAACCGGGATCGCATGGCCGACTTCCGCATCGACGGATTCGCGAATCTCACGGATCCGGGGTCGTCTCTTCCGCACCCCCGATGCTCCCGTCCGGCCAGGACCGCCAAGGACGCGCACAACGAAGAGACCCACGGGCACCTTCTCAGTCGTGAGTTCGTGATCACGCCGAAGCCAGCCGACGAAGAGGGCCATGAGACTACAAAAGGCCCGGAGGACGCCCAGGAATCCGGGATCTCCGAAGGCCCGACCGCCGCCTTCGGCGATAGCGGAGCGCCCGTGTGGATGCCCGCGTCGAAGCACGATCCTGCGCCCCGCGCTGTCGGCATGTATGTGCGTCGCTCCCTGAACCGCCCGGCCATGACCAATCCGGACCTCGTCGTCCTTGCATGGAACGCAAACCTGAAGGACTGGGTCGAGGACATGATGGACCGCTACAACCTCCCGCTGGGCAACTGAGCGAGCGTCCTGCCGATGCCCGTGATCCCACCTCCGGCCGGCGTGCCGGACGTCACTGCGTGCGTGCTGTTCTACGGAGATCACGCACCGCTCGCACGACGGTTCCTCGAGTGCTGGCGCCTCCACGGCGGCGGCACGCCGTTGCGCATCGGGCTCAACGCGTGTTGCGCGGAGACGGCGGCCCTGGTCGCGGAGCATCTCGCGCACGCGCCCGCGTCCACAGCCATCGAATCTCCCGCGAACCTGGGCAAGTCGGGCATGATGCGCCGGCTGCTGCGGGATCCCCGTCCGAACTCGGAGTGGGTCGTCTGGTTCGACGACGATTCCTTCCCGTTTCGCGCGGACTGGCTGCTCTCACTCGGCGTGGCGATCGACGCTCAGCCGGGCGTCGCCATGCTGGGGATTCCTGCGTCCATCCCGGTCGACGAGCGACTGCGCGACGTCATAGCGGCCGCGCGCTGGTACCGCGGCAAACCCCTGCTGGCGCCCGATGCCCCGGGCGCGCTCGCACGACTCGAGTTCGTGGTGGGCGGATTCTGGGCGCTGCGCAGCGCCTGGATCGAGACCCTCGACTGGCCCGACGAACGCCTCGTTCACTTCGAAGAGGACTACCTCCTCGGCGAAGCGCTGCGCCAGCACGGTGGCACCCTCGGCTACTTCCGTTCCGGCGTGCGCATCGACACCGCGCCACGCCGTGCGCCAGCCAGTCTTCCGCGTCACTGCGCCTAAGCCCGAACGATGCAGTAGCAGGGAAGCAGTTTCTCACGCGAAGATTCCTGGCAGGCGGGGCCGGATTGTCTGCGGCAGTGAACACTTCGAGCCGGATCCCTGATTCTGAGGGATTCACAGAAGTGTTCATGGGCAGGCGCGAAGACGCGAAGGGAACCAAGGCGCGAGCGGGATCTTTCTTCGCGCCTTCGCGTCTGCGCGTGAGGTCAATCTCTGTCCGTGAACTGCATCGTTCCGGCTGAGAGCCCGTCCGAAAAGTGACTGGGGTCCAGCGGCGAGGGATTCTGGAGGGTGCCCGACCCGGACCGGTTAGGACGCAGAGCCACCTCCTTGTCCCTTCGCGGCTTCGGCCTGCGCCTGATTCCACCGGACGCCGCCCGCGCGGCGGCGGACCTCGCCCGGTTTGGCGCCCGAAATCCCGATCATGAAGACCACGCTCACCAACCCCACCTCGGACCTCCCCAGAAACGCGCTGCTCGCCGTGCTGATCTGCGCGATCACCGGTTGCAGCGCACCGCAGATCACCAGCCCGGACACGGCCACCGGCACCGTCGGCCAATCCTTCACCTACCAGATCACCGCGGATGGACGACCCACCTCGTTCTCCGCCACCGTGCCGCCGCCAGCCGGGTTGGATGTCGACACCGCGACCGGTCTTATCACGGGTCAGCCGCGCGATGCGGGCACGTTCCCCGTGCGCCTCGGGGCGCGGAACCGGTTCGGGGAAGGAACAGCCTCGCTCGCGCTGCACATTCTACCCGGTCCTGTTCCCGGACCGGGGCCCACGCCCAGTCCGGGCGCCGACTCGCATGACGTGGTCAAGGGTAAGGAACTCGTCCTTGATGCCGCTGCCATCCTCAACTCCGTGCACGCGCAGCCGGGCGGCGACTGGCACATCCGCCAAAGCCTCGCCCGCATCGCCGGACCGGGCGTCGACGTGGACGCCTACGCCGCATCCTGGTTCTCCACCTGGGCCACGAACGTGAGGGTCGACGGCTCCGACGACCGCATTTCACCGCGGCCCTGGGTCGCGCAGGCGCTGCGCGACGCGTGGCGCGGGGACCGCATTCACCTGATCGCCATCGTCAACCGTCTCGACCTCGCGCAGTTCCCGGGCGGCGATCTCTCGCTCGACCCGACCTCGCTGGGCGAAGGGCGCTTCGTCTACGAGATCCGCGACGCCGCCGGAACACGCCTGCCGCTCTCGTTGATCTTCGAATACGCATTGCCCCGCGAAGGCGGCATGCGCGACTCGCTCACCGCCTGGGCCCGGCGCTGGCATGCCCTCGGCCGCGCGGCCCTCGGCGATGCCACTTCGTTTCCGTCCGCGTACTTCGACGAGTTGCTCGACATCACCGCGCGCTTTTCCGCAACCGGTCAGCTGAACCAGATTCGTTCCAATGAGTTCCTCGACAATCCCACCGGACCGCAGCCCGACTGGGAACTACGCGAGTTCCATGCGGTGACCGGCCCGAGCCGCCTCGTGCAGGTTGCGGTGGCGGCCACTCCCGCATTCTCGCTCAACAACACCCCCGCGCTGGCGCGGCTGATCCGCGACCAGGAGTCCGCGATCCTCGCCGGAAACGCGCTGGCGCTGACCCCCGCCCAGCGGGGTGCGGTGTCGCCGGTTCCCTTCGGCTTCCGCTGGGAGGCCCCGGGCGCGCCGGAGCGCGCACTGTTCGTCGCCTCGTTCAACTCGTGCAGCGGCTGCCACGCGGGCAACACCGGCACCCTGTTCCAGCACCTCGGCGCGCGGGCGCCCAGCGGCTCCCCGTTCATGAACGGCGCGATCACGCTCGCCCAGCCGTTGCCGCCCCTTTCCAACGCGCTGCTCACCCACCATGAGATTGAGATCCGTGCCCGCGTGCTGGCGCGGCACGCAGGTGACGAACGCCTGAGCGCTCGCATCAGCGCCGCGACCGCCAGTCAGTCCGTGGAAAGCCTCATCCGCGCCCGCATGGGACGGCCTCACTGAATCCAGCGGTGCATTCCTTCCAGACGACGGTCGCTACCGACCTCCTGCTGGGAGGGAATCGCCGAACCTCGCAGGCCATCCCATGAACACCTCCTCCTCACCAAAGGACACTCTCCAGGTGGCGCTGCGCGGCTGGAGCAAGTGCAGCGACG
>CAZYJB010000569.1:0-3773 GCA_964647675.1 uncultured Verrucomicrobiota bacterium
CATCGAACTTCCACCGGATAGGTGCGTCCCTCCGAGGCCAGGATCGGAACCTCGGTCCCCAGATACCGCGCCACCGGCTCCGCCTCGAGCGTCGCCGACATCACGACGATCCCGAGATCGGGCCGGGACGTTCGTCGGAGGTCCTTCACCAGGGCCAGCGCGACATCACTGAGCAGATTGCGCTCGTGGAATTCATCGAACACGACGACGCCCACGTCCGACAGCGTCCGGTCATCCTGCAACCACCTCAGCAGAATGCCCTCGGTCACAAAGCAAAGTCGGGTATCGCTGGCAATGTGGTCCTCGAACCGGACCTGATACCCCACTTCGCCGCCCAGCTTCCCGCCGCGTTCCCACGCCACCCGGGAAGCGACGGTCCGGGCGGCCACGCGGCGAGGTTGCAGGACCACGATGCGCTTCCCGCCGGCAACACCGCCGTCGAGGAGCATCTGCGGAACCTGGGTGGTCTTGCCCGATCCCGTCGCTGCCACGAGCACGAGGCGCCCGTGCCGACGGAGCGCCTCCACAATCGAATCGTGGAGATCCCAAATGGGGAGTTGCCTGGGATCCATCGCAGGGACGGTGCCGGAGTTCATTCCCAATGCTCCGGTCACGGATCCTTCGGGCACGATGCGCGGCGGAAACGGGATGTGGAAGGGTGTTCTCAGACGATGCTCATCTCCTGACGGCGGCGCCGCATTTCGGAGTCGTCGGGGAAGACGCGTTGCCGCGGCCAATCAAAATGCAGCGGCAGTGATCCTGGGCCGGTCACGAGAAGGAAATCGCACCGCTCATCTCACGATCGCGGGTCGCCGATTGACGATGGGAACCTGCGGGACGGGACACTACCGAAGGCCGCTGGCGGAGAGGGAGCGAATCGAACACTCCTGAGCCGGGTGGACCGGCTCACAGCGGTTTTGAAGACCGCGAGGGCCACCAGGCACCCTTCACTCTCCCCAGCAAAACCAAGTTCCCGCCCCGAACCGCCGACATCACGGTTCCGGTCCACGTGCCATCGCGCACTTCAGGCCGCGCCTCCCGCCCCGGACCCGCGCATCCCCCGAACCTCCGCCACCAGCGTGTCGGCGTCCGGAAACTGGCGCGTCGCCTTCTTGGACCAAAGCAGCCTTCCGTTCACCGTGACCTCGAAGGCTCCGCCCGTGGACGGAATCAGACGCAGGGAAGCCACGTCGAACTTCAGCACCAGCAGTTTCGCCGCCAGACCGACGGCGTGCGGCTCGTAGTTTCAAGCCGCGCAGTATTCGATGGTAATGTCGAGTGCCATGGCCCGAAGCGTCGGAACGTTCCCCGAGCGGGTCAAGCGCGTGGAGGCCAGACGGCGAGCGGCAGCCGTTCGCACGAGCACGATCGAAAGCGGAGTTTGCGAGGCGCGCGTCGGTACCCTTTCGTTCCATTGCGCGGGGCACGCCGCAAGCGCACCGTGCGCGCCCTTGATGACGCGCCCACTTCGCCGCTCTCTTCTCGCACCGTGCCTCTGCCTGGCGTGGCTCGCCAGTCCGATGGCTCGCGGTCAGACCGACGTTCCCGTCACGACCCCTGTGAGAACCTTCGGCCTCGGCGAACTCCGCCAGGCGACAGTCTCACCCGATCTTCGGTTCCTCGCCTCGGGCAGCATGGGTGGTGCATTTCTGTGGAACGTCGGGAATGGAACCCTGTTCGCGCGCCTGGACATTCCGTGGTCCTCGACCGCACTCCTCTTCTCCCCGGACAGCTCGACCCTGTTCGCGGCCAGTGCCCGGACCAGGACCATTCATGCGTTCGAGACCGCCACTTACGCTTCGAAGCAGGTGTTCGAAGGCCATCGCGGGGATATCAACCGTCTGCAGATCACGAAGGACGGATCGACCCTGATCTCGGCCAGCTCCGACAACACGGTGCGACTCTGGTCCACCGACAACGGCGAAGAGCTGAGATTCATTCGTATCTCCGGCTCTCCCATCCTTGATGTTGCGCTCTCACCCGACGAACGGGTGTTGGCCACCGTGGACACCTATCTCACCAATTGCGTGAAGCTGTGGGACGTGGCGACGGGGGCGTTTCTCCGCGCCGTTCCGACGACCAATTGGACGGCGCAACGCTGCCTGTTCACGCCCCAGGGCGACCTGCTGACGATCCCAGGCGATCGCAGCATGAGTCTCTGGGACGGCGATACGCTCGCGCCCATCCGCACGTTCACCGGGATCACCAACCAGACCGCGTACATCGCGGATGCGTGGTTTCCCAACGAGTCGAACCTGGCCGCCATCGTCAACGACGGCAGCGTACGAATCTGGAACCTGAACAGCGGCGAGCTGATCCGGGTGATCGAAGGAACCCCGTCTCCCGTGGGAACAGGCGTTCCGAACGACCACCTCGTGATTTCGTCGGATTTCGATTCCAACCTCCACCTCCGGCAACTCCCCGGCGGCGACACGCTACGCACGTTCCGCGGTCACACCACGTCCACGCACTCCGGGGTCGCGTTCTCGCCCGATGGCCGCCTGGTACTCAGCGCCGGCACCGAGCGCGCCCTGCGCCTTTGGGATCGGCAGTCCGGTCAGCCGGTCCGCGAGCTGCACGGCACCCCGAGCGGCACGTCGGCCGCGTTCTTCTCCGCCGATGGCGCGCAGGTGTTTGGCAGCGTCGGACTGCCTGAACCCGCGGCCCGCACCTGGAGCACGGCGACCGGCGAGGTGCTGCGCGACTTCAAATGGAGCGGAAGCTGGCCCACCACCGTGGCGCTTTCCTGGGACGGCGCCTGGGTTGCAGCGGGGGCGCAGGATCAGCGGACGCGGCTCTACAACGCCGCCACCGGTCAGCTCGTGCGTGATTTCAGAATTGAAGGATGGGTCAACCGGCTTGCGTTCTCGCCCACCCAGCCCTGGCTTGCGTGCGGTTCCACCGACTACACGGTGACCCTTCTCAACCATCAGACCGGCGCCAAGGTCCACAGCCTCTTCGCCAATGCCGGCGCGATCACCGGGCTCGCCTTCTCGCCCCGCGGCGACACCCTGCTGGTGGGCTGGCAGGACGGTCTCATCCGCCTCTACGACACCGCGGGCTTCGAGCTCAAACGCGAGTTCTACGGACGCAGCGGTTTTCTGGATGCCGTGGCCCTCTCGCCCGATGGCGCCTGGGTACTCACCGGCGAGAGCTTTCCCCTGTTCACGGCCACGCTCTGGGACGCCGCCACCGGCGACCCGCTGCGCACCTTTACCGACCACCGATGGGCCGTGACCGCGGTCGCCTTCAGCGCCGACGGCATCAGTATTCTCACCGGCGCCGACATCGTGCGGGAATGGTCGATCGCGGACCTCGCCACGCGCCTCCAAGTCACCAGAAGTTCAGACCAACTCCAGCTCTCCTGGAAACACGGTACTTTGGAGCGCGCCACGAAAGCCGATGGCCCTTGGGAAGCGGCTCCTGGTGCCACCAGTCCTTGGACCGCGCCCATCACGACTGATATCCCGGCGGGTTTCTTCCGAGTTCGCGTCAGCCCCTGAGCCTCCGTACGGACGTCCCACGCACGGGATGCTGGTATCCCATAGGCGGACAATGGCAGCGCCCAGGCCTCCACTGAACGCGCGAAAAGCTGCTGTTTTGGGGGGATCCGCCGTGGCATACCGACTGCGTAGCTCCGCCTCGGCCCCATGTTCACCGTTACCGATTTCCGCCTCGCCTGCCGTCAGCTCGCCAAGGATCCCGGGTTCACCGCCGTGGCGGTGATCACGCTGGCGCTGGGCATGGGAGCCAACACGACGTTCTTCAGCGTG
>CAZYJB010000570.1:0-3773 GCA_964647675.1 uncultured Verrucomicrobiota bacterium
GAAGTATGAACATTCTCATCCGATGGTCGGTTTGGTTTTCATCAGGCTGGCTTTGAACTTCACCGTGCTTGGAGAGTTTGTTTCGGCATGGCGTTCAACCACGCCGTCATCGCGCCCATGCCCCGGTTGGACCGAAGGTGGTCCGGGACGGCGGGGGAGCGAATCCGTTCGCCCGCGCGAAGCCGTTGGTCACCGCCGCGCGCATCTCAACGCGCCGCCAGGTCTCCTGGCCGCTCGGATGGATTCGACGTTGCCAGCGCTGTGCTTTTCCGATTCTCGGCGGCTCTTGCGGTCGTTCGTACGCCGTCCGGCCCGCTCGGAGCGCCTCCTCAACGGGTGGTCGCACAGATGCTCAGCACGTGTTGCCGCAACCAGCGATGCGCGTGATCGGCATCCAGTCGCGGATGCCATAGCAGCGACACCGTGAACTGCGGCATGGAGAACGGAAGGGGAAAACTGTGCATCCCGTCACGCAGGTTCCCCGTGTGGCGCTCGGGAACGCTGGCGATCAAGTCGGAGGAACGGGCCAGGCCCAGCGCGGTGGCAAATCCGCCGACAATGGTAACGGTGTTTCGTTCCTGTCCGTGTGCCTTGAGGGCCTCGTCAATCGGTCCCTTGTCGAGCCCCTCCCGCGAGACGCTGATGTGCCGGCCGGCCGCATAGCGGGCGATCGTTATCCTGCTCTTGGCCAGCGGGTGCCCCTTCCTCACGACGCCAATGTGCCGGTCACGGAACAGGGCCTGCACCCTCAGCTCCGGAGCGGTGGTTGCTTCCACGACGCCGGTTTCGAGGTCCACAGTCCCGTCGCGAAGCGGTGCGCTGTCCTTGTCCGGTTTCTGGACGAAGCGCAGCCGCACCCCGGGAGCGTCCCCGCCGACGCGCGCAATGAGCTGCGCGCCGAAGTTTTCCACGAATCCTTCGCTGGTCCGCAGCGTGAACGTGCGGGCGAGTTGTTTGAAATTGAGCTTATCCGCCGGACGCAGAACCGCCTCTCCGTCCTGCACGAGCTGCATGACGCGGTCGCGAAGCTCGAGCGCGCGGGGTGTGGGCACGAGACGGCGTCCCGCGCGGACCAGGAGGGGATCGCCGGTCGTATCCCGCAATCGTGCCAGCGCGCGGCTCATCGCCGAGGGACTCAGGCTCAATCGTTGTGCCGCGCGGGTTACGTTCACTTCCGCGAGGAGCACATCAAGGGTGACCAGCAGATTGAGGTCGGGTCGCGACATGGATCGACTGTCTTTAGGTATGGCGTCAAACGCAATGATACCTTGATGACAGTGCGTGTTCCGCAATGCCATGCGTTCACGTAGAACTGGAGCATGACAACGCAACGTGGTGCGGAACCCATACAGACGGCCCATGAGGTCGCCGGGCCATCCGCCCGGGGGGCGGTGGCCAGCCTTTCCCTTTCCATGTTGCTCTCCTCGCTCGGCACCAGCATCGCCAATGTGGGACTGCCGACGTTGGCGCAGGCTTTCCACGCATCCTTTCAGGAAGTGCAATGGATTGTCCTCGCCTACCTCCTCGCCATCACCACGTTGATTGTCGGTGTCGGACGGCTCGGCGACATTTTCGGGCGACGCCGGGTGCTTCTCGTCGGAATCGTGCTGTTCACGACGGCTTCGGTCTTGTGCGGTTTCGCGCCCAGTCTTGGGCTGCTGATCGCAGCCCGGGCCGCGCAGGGACTTGGAGCAGCGGTCCTGATGGCTCAGTCCATGGCCTTGGTCGGGGGGACCGTGCCCGAGGAGAAGACCGGCCGTGCGATGGGCCTGCTCGGGACGATGTCCGCGATCGGCACGGCTCTTGGTCCATCCCTTGGTGGCGTCCTGATCGGCGCACTCGGCTGGCGGGCGATCTTCCTCGTCAACGTGCCGCTGGGGCTCCTCACCCTTTATCTTGCCCACCGCCATCTACCGGTTGATGGCCGGGAACTGGAGCATGAACGGGGCAGAACCGACCCGCTGGGCACGCTACTGATGGCGCTGACGCTGGCGGCTTATGCGCTCGCCATGACCCTGGGGCACGGCGATTTCGGTTTACCCAACGTTGCCCTGCTGTTGGCCGCTGCGTGGGGCGTCGCCCTCTTCGCAGTCGCCGAGTCGAGGGCCACATCGCCGTTGATCCGGTTGCCAATGCTCCGCGATTCGGGGCTGAGCGCCAGCCTCACCATGAGCGCCCTTGTCTCGACGGTGATCATGGCCACGCTGGTGGTCGGCCCATTCCATCTGACGCGCGCGCTCGGGCTCAACGCCGCCACGGCGGGTCTTGCCCTGTCGGTGGGCCCGATTGCCGCGGCGTTGGTGAGCGCGCCTGCCGGTCGTCTGGCGGATCGGTTTGGTCCGCAACGCATGACCCTCGCCGGGCTCGCGGGAATGGCGCTGGGGTCTGGCGCATTAGCCCTCCTGCCCACGTCTCTCGGAGTTCCCGGTTACCTCGTTCCCATCGTTGCCATGACCTCCGGCTACGCGCTGTTCCAGACGGCCAACAACACTGCCGTGATGGCAGGCACCCGCCCGGACCAGCGAGGGGTCATCTCGGGAATGCTCAACTTGTCCCGCAATCTTGGCCTGATCACCGGTGCCTCGGTTATGGGTGCGGTCTTCGCTTTGGGATCGGCAGCGAGCGACATCACCCGGGCCCGGGCCGAGGACGTTGCCGCCGGCATGCGGATCTCCTTCGCGACCGCAGAAATTCTGATCCTCGCCACGCTCGTCGTTGCGGTTCGGAACCGCGCGCTGGCGAAGTGGCAACCAGCGCTGGGAGGTGCGTCATGACACGCGCCACGCACTGCCTTCCCAGGGCAGCCAGTCGGATTGCGGCAACCCATCGGCGAGGGGCGGGGAGGCGCGCGCGATGGAACACCGCACCGCGCCGGATACGGCTCCGCGTCAGCGTCATGAGAGTGATCAGCCTGGTGCATGGCTTCCTCTCGTTCATGCTGCCGTGGCCGCCAGCGCAGTCCCGGCAGTGTCACCCGGTAATGCCGCGCCGACGCCCGCTGATGCTTATCCCGTGAGCGCCGCCGGATGGGGACCGGAAGTTGGGAACGGGCGCTTTCTCAGCCGCTGGGCGGAGGACTGGACAGGCATGCGTGCGGCTGGCCATCAGCCGCCGCTGAAGGCGATGCCGCTCGGCGGCGAGGCATCGCTGACCCTCAGCGCGAAAGCCCGCGTGCGTTATGGTTGTTTTGCGAACGGCCAACTGATCCGTGGGAACGACTATCAGCAGGGACTGTTCGTCGATGCCCGAGGATACCTTGGCTCGACCCTGGTGGGCGCCATGGTCGGACGCCAGGAGTTCGTCGACGGTCTCTGAAGGAATTCAATCAGCTCTACGCCAGCTCCGCCATCCGGGCGAAGCCCGGTTTCTCAGCCTCTGCAACCTGGTGCTGATCGCTCCGGGGGTTTCATTCTCGCCTGTTCCGACCGTCCATGTGTCGGCCGAGTACGGCTTTGCGCGACGGTTCGCGGACGACGACGCCGTTTATGGGGGCGGCATGCGTACGTATCCAGGCACACAAAAGGTGCCAGGGCCCGAGGTTGGCGGGTTACTCCGCGTTGCCGCCAGTTGGGCGGTCACCGAGTATCTCAACCTGTTTTTCGACTATGAGCACCTTGCCTCTGGGGATGTGCTTTCCCGCGCCAGGCAGCCTTCGGGCACCTACGGCTACGTCGGCGCGACCTTCGCGCCTTCGCGTGCGAATTGCTTCGCTGCTACTGCATGGTTCCGGCTGAGAGCCTGTCTGAAAACTCCGATAGGCCCTGTTTTCGCAG
>CAZYJB010000571.1:0-3771 GCA_964647675.1 uncultured Verrucomicrobiota bacterium
GTGTCCCCGGGCGTCTTCGGCGCGGCCTCGACGCGTCCGCTGCGCACCGCGCTGATCGGGACGGGGGGACGCGGTACGGGCGCCGCGGGCGACCATCTCGAAGCCGCGAAGGAACTCGGGGTCGACTTGAAGTTGGTGAGCCTCGGAGATGTCTTCGAAGACCGCCTCGACCGTTGCATCGCGGCGTTGAAGACGGCCGCGGGCATCGACATTTCGCGCGGCCAGTGCGTCCTGGGGTTTGATGCCTACCGTCGCATCGTGGAATCGGACGTCGACATCGTCCTGCTGACCACGCCGCCCAATTTCCGTCCCGTCCACCTCGCCGCCGCGGTCGCGGCCGGGAAGCACATTTTCGTGGAGAAGCCGGTGGGCGTGGATCCGGTCGGTTGCCGCAGTGTCATGGCGACGGGAAAACTCGCCGCCGAGAAGAAGCTGTCCATCGTGGCCGGCACACAGCGGCGCCACGAACCGGGCTATCTCGCCGTGGCCAAGGCCGTGCAGGGCGGTGCCATCGGGAAGATCGTGGGCGGCACGATCCACTTCTGCCTCGGCGGCGGCAGCATCGGACGCAAGCCCGAGGGGGTTTCCGACGCCGATTGGATGATCCGAAATTGGAACGGCTGGGCGGAGATGTGCGGCGATCACATCGTGGAACAGCACGTCCACAGCATCGACGTGATGAACTGGTTCCTCGGCACGCCCCCGGTCAACTGCGTCAGCTTCGGCCACCGCCTGCGCCGGCGGAACGGCAACTGCTACGATTTCTTCAGCACCGACTACGAGTTTCCTGGCGGCGTGCACATCCACAGCGTGGCGCGACAGGTGACCGGCACCTGGAGCCGCATCGGCCAGTTCTTCCGCGGCGAGAAGGGCATCGCGGACGTGACGGGACTGGTGTTCGCGGACCGCGTCTATGTGGGCGGCGCTGATCGCAAGTCGCCGGTGGACCTCGGCACCTGGTCGCGCACCCCGACCTCCTATGTGCGTGAGCACATGAATCTGATCCGGAGCGTGCTGGATCGTGCGCCGATCAACGAGGCGCAGAACATCGCCGAATCGAGCCTGACCGCGGTGATGGGGCGGATCTCGGCCTACACGGGCGAGTTGGTCACCTGGGAAGAAATGATGGCCTCTGACTTCCGGTGCTCGCCGAATCCCGACGATTTCGAGCGCGGGACGGTGAAGCTGCCGCCTGAGGAGGCGCCAGTCCCCGGCAAGGGCTGAGTGAGGCGCCGGCCCGCGGTCAGGCGCGCGTCGGCGCGGCCTTGGCTTCCGCGGCGCCTGGCCTGGCCGCGGCGGCGGCCACGAGCCGGTCGTGGACCTGGGGCGGCCAGCCTTGTGTGAAGAAGCGGTAGAGCCAGCCGCCCTGGGTGCGGATGCGCTGATACGCACCGGCCAGATCCAGGATGAGCGTGATACGGCGATTCGGGCAGTTCAGCTCGCCCGTGTCGTGGGTGGCCACCGGTTGGAAGCCGAGGACGCGCGTGTGGAAATTGTAGGGGCTGTGCGCCTCGCCTTCGAAGATGTCGGTGACGTAATGCGTGTAGCCGCGCAGGACCGTCTCCCGGCTCGCTTCGCGCATGAGGGCGCCCACCACGACCGGGTGCTTGCGGAACTCGGGAAGCACGGCGAAGCGGCCGATCTCGGCGATGCGGTTTGTGCGGATGAACGAATCGAGATCGAGCCCGCCGATCATCTTGAAACCGTATTCCTTGTAGAGATCGAGCGGCAGGTCGTAGAGGACGCGCAACGTGCCGATCGGCCGCGAGCCCTCGAGCACGACGAACCAGGAGGCTGACGTATTGCCCAGCTCGGCGTCGGGAAACAGCTTCTCGTCGCGGGTGATCCAGTTCTTCTCCTGCTTGTACGTCGCCTTCATCACGTCGATGGCGAGCGTGCGCTCCGCAGGGGACGAAACCCGGATTACCTTGAGACGATCAATCAAGCCCATGTTGTTTCCTCCGCGCCGCGGCGGCATTCCATTCCTTGCCGCTCAGTCTCCCGAGCTCCTGCATCATCACGGCGTGCCAGGCGCGCACCTGGTCGCGATGGGGATCGGCCACGGTCTCCGCGGGGCGCAGGCGTTCCCCCACATGGATCTCCATCGGGGAACGTTCGCAGATCGGCCGGTCCTTCGGGTGTCCCGGAAATCGAATGCCCACCGGCAAGAGGGGGCAGCCGGTGGTCAGCGACAGGCGCGCGGCACCCTCGAACCCGCGCAGCAACCGGCCCGGGTGCCTATTGGTGGTGCCCTCGGGAAAAAGCCCGACCGAGCGGCCCGCCCTCAGCATCGTCGCGGCGCGTTCGAAGGCCGGGCCCTTCCGTTCGAACCACGGTTTGAAGACGTTCAGGATCGCGGGCTTCGCCGGCTTGCGGACCAGCAGGATTGTGTCGCCCGCCTTCAGGATCGGCGCCAACCCGGGAATCAGCGCGATGTTCCAGTCCGCGATGAACGGAATGACCCTCCCGTGCCGGTAGATCGCGGTCAGCGCCGGCATGAGCAGCGCCTCGAGCTTGGTGCTGTGGTTCAGCACGAGGATGAAAGGATCGTGGTGCGGGGCGAGGCGCTCGACGCCGTGCACGCGCAGGACATCGCCCCCCAGCGCCGCGAGGATCGAGCGCATGAAGAAGCGCCCGGTTGCGCCCTTCATCGAGGGCGCGGGCGCCTTCCAGGCGGCGCGACCGCGCGGAGGATGCCAGGTCGACGCGGAAACGTTCGTGGGCCCATCGGCCTTGGCCCCGGCCTCGCTCGCGCCGGACCCAGGCTTGGACACGCTGCTCCGGTGGTGGGACTCGTGGGCGCGCGCGCGCCCTTCCGCCTCCGCGACGGGGCGTTGCGCATCGACAGTCATGACCGACCTGTTGCCCACGAAATCTGGCGCGAAGAAAACAGAAGGCGCGGGGCCATAGCAAGGGTGGAGTTCCCCGGAAAAACCCCTTGCGACGCCCGGAACGGGTCTCTACGTTCCGCCTCCGCTGCCCAAGGGACGCATGCGTTTCGTGGGCTCGCCTGCCGGGGGTGGTCCCGGGCATTCCGCGGGTTGGTAGCTCAGTGGTAGAGCAGCGGCCTTTTAAGCCGTTGGCCGTGGGTTCGAACCCCACCCAACCCACCATCTTCGAAAGTCTACCTGCGGCGCATCCACGACTTCGCCCTGGCCATGAAGCGGGTGCCGGTGCCGATCATCCCGCCAGGCTGCCCGAGCCTCGGAGCGGCGCTTGCCGGTCCGGCGACCAGGACCACACTCTCCGGGCATGAAGTATCTGGACCGCATCACCTTCAATCCCAGGCAATGCGGCGGCCAACCCTGCATCCGGGGGATGCGCATCCGCGTCCAGGACGTGCTCGACCTGCTGGCCGCGAGGGTTCCCGAAGCCCAGATTCTGGCCGATTACCCCGATCTTGAGCCGGAGGACATTCAGGCCAGCATCGACGGAGGACATTCAGGCCAGCATCGAGTATGCGGCCGCCCAGCTCGACCACCCCGTCCTCGTCGTCTGCCGGTGAAGTTCCTTGTCGACGCCCAACTCCCGCCCGCCCTCGCCGAGTGGCTGCGCGAGGCCGAGGTCGAGGACATCTGGAACCATGCGGTGGCAACCGGGCGGCCATCGTGACCAAGGATGAGGACTTTCCGACGCGGGCGCAGCGGACTCTCCACAGCCCGGTCATCGTCTGGCTGCGCATCGCCAACAGCACCACTCAGGTCCTGCGGCAATGGTTCCTGACTCGCTTGCCTCAGATCCTCGATTGGATTGGACAGGGAGTGCGCGTGC
>CAZYJB010000572.1:0-3771 GCA_964647675.1 uncultured Verrucomicrobiota bacterium
GCGATCGCCCGACCCGGAGGTCCGAGGCGGCGCTGCGTGATCTGAAGCGTCCGTGTGGCTCCCGAGGACGTCCTCAAGTTAGGCACGCACACGGTCGCCCATCTCCGCCGCGGATTCGAACCGGCGCGCCGGATCCTTCTCCAGGGACCGCATGACGAGTGCATCCAGGCGGGGAGGCACCTGCGCCTGGCTCGAAGGCGGCGGGAATCGTCCGAGCGGCAGTTCGCTGGTGAGCAGTTCGTAGAAGACCACTCCCAGCGCATAGAGATCTGCCCGGCGGTCCACCTCCGTTGGACGCTCCACCTGCTCGGGCGCCATGTAATGAGGCGTGCCCACCACGCCCCGCGCCTCGGTGAGGGCATCGCCCGGCGCCGCGGGTCCCAGGAGCTTCGCGATCCCGAAATCCGCGATCTTCACGCGGCCGCGCGCATCGATGAGGATGTTCTCCGGCTTGATGTCGCGGTGGATTACCCCCTGTTCGTGCGCGTACTGAAGCGCGTCACAGAGATTTCCGATCAACTCCATCGCCTGCTCCGGCGTCATGCGCTCGCGCCGCACGCGGGTGCGCAGGTTCACGCCGTCGACGAGTTCCATCACCAGGAAGCAGTGCCCGCCAACTTCGCCGAAGTCGTGGATGGCGACGATGGCAGGGTGCGTGAGGCGCGCGAGGGCCTGTGCTTCGCGCGCGAAACGCTCGGCAAAATGGGGATTCCGATCGCGACCGGGCGCGAGGACTTTGAGGGCCACCCAGCGGTTCAATCGGGGCTGCCGCGCCTTATAGACCACTCCCATCCCGCCGCGCCCGAGGCATTCCACGATCTCCAACTGCGGGAACAACGCCGCCAGACCTGCGGGTTCCATCGAGGACGGCACGACCACGGCCGCAGGCGCGCCCTCGTCGGCGAGGTGATGAGATGGGCCGCCCAGGTTGAGCCCGACCAGACATTTCGGACACAGCCCCTCCGGCGCGTCCGCAGGCACATCCATCCCGCATTGCGGGCAGGGAGTGGCGGCCAGGGCTGCATTCATCACCGGTTACATCAGGGTTTCCGGCCCTGCGTTACACGGTGCGTGCGTTTTCGTCAGCTTCCCAGGGATCGCGCCAAGTGCCGGATCTCGTCATCGACCTGGGTGGGATCCGCCACCGTTCCCGCGATCACCTCGCGAAACAGCTCCCGGAAGCGGCGACGCAAGCGGTGCACCGCGACCCGCACGGCGCCCTCGTCGAGTCCCAGAGCTCGGCCCGCCTCCGCATAGCCGGTCGGTGGGGATTCCACCGCGAGGAAGGCCTTCAACACCTCGAACTCCGTCTGCCGACCGCGCCCGGCAGCCTCGGCCTTGAGACGTGCCATCACGGTCCCGAGCACCTCGAGTGCCCAGCGCCGCTCATAGAGCGCGTCGGCAGGAAGCGTGAGCACCGATTCCGTCTGGAATTGCGTCTCGGCCACGGCGGTGTCGAAGGGCACGACCATCGTGCCGCCGCCTCGCTTCTGCGCCTGCGCACGTTCGCGGGCATTCACGAGGAACCGCTTCAGTGCCACGAGCAGGAAGCTGCGGAACCGGCCCTTCTCGGGTCCGACGGTGCGCAGCGACTCGCGCCGCAACAGGTCGGCCAGAAACTCCTGGGTGAGATCCTCCGCGTCCTCGGCACCAAAACCCTGCCGCCGCACGTAGGCATACAGGGGAAACCAATAGTCCGCGCAAAGGCGGTTCAGGGACTCCGCGGCGGAGGGTGAATCGTGGCCTCCCGCGGCCAGCACCACCGACCAGTGCGTGGTCGCAAACCAGCGGTCGGACGCGCCCTCGTTCATGTGCGACCTCCAGGAAACGTCCACTGGCCGGCCGCGTGCATCATCGCTTCTCCGTCAGGCTCGGATCTGCCCCGTTCCCCAGCCCAGCCATTTGTACGTGCAGAGTTCGTCGAGCCCCATTGGACCGCGCGCGCCGATCTTGTCGGTTGAGATACCGATCTCGGCGCCCATGCCGAACTCCCCGCCGTCGGTGAAGCGGGTCGAAGCGTTCCAATAGACGGCTGCGGAATCCACCTCCTGCATGAACCGCCGCGCGCGCGCCTCGTCGCGCGTGACGATGGCATCCGAGTGGGCTGAACCATGCCGCGCGATATGGGCGATCGCCTCGTCCAGGCCCTCCACCACCCGCACGTTCAGGATGTAATTGTTGTGCTCGGTCTCCCAGTCCGCCGCCGAGGCGGGCTTGAGGATGGCGCCGTCCGGCAGCGGATTCCGGGAGAGGATGTCATGCGACGGCTTGTCCACGCGCAGTTCGACACGGTGGGCGGCCAGGCGACGTGCGGCTTCGGGCAGGAAAGCGGCCGCGACGGGCTGATCCACCAGCAACGTCTCCGCGGCATTGCAGGTCGACGGCCGCTGGCACTTGGCATTCACCAGGATATCGAGCGCCATAGCCGGATCGGCGTCGCGGTCGACAAACACGTGGCACACACCCTTGTAGTGCTTGATCACCGGCACGCGCGTGCACTCCATCACGGCACGGATCAGATTCTCGCCGCCGCGCGGGATGCAGAGATCGATGTACTGGGGCAGCCCGAGCAGCGCGGGAATCGCCCCGCGATCCGCCGTCGGCACGACCTGGATCGCGTGCTCGGGGAAACGGGGCAGCACGCCCTTCGCCGCCTCCACCATCGTGCGCGCGATGAGCAGGTTGGAGTGCATCGCCTCCTTGCCGCCTCGCAGGATGGTGGCGTTGCCGGTCTTGAAGCAGAGGCTCGCGGCGTCGGCGGTCACGTTCGGGCGCGACTCGTAGATGATCACGATGACCCCGATGGGCACGGACACTTTCTGGAGGCGCAGGCCATTCGGACGCGTGCGCTCGTCCAGCAGGCGTCCCACGGGATCCGGCAGCGCGGCCACCTCGCGCACGCCCGCCGCCATCGCCCGGATGCGCGCCTCGGTCAGCTCGAGCCGGTCGAGCATGGCCTCGGTCAGGCCCATCTCGCGCCCGGTTTGCAGGTCGCGCGCATTGGCCTCCATCAGCGCCGCCGTCGCACGGTCCAGACCGTCCGCCATGGCCAACAGACACCGGTTGCGGTCGTCGGTGGACAGCGTGGCGAGGCCGCGCGAGGCGCACTTGGCCTCCGCCGCCAGCGCACGAATCTGGTCCTCGAGGTTCATGATGTCGGCCCGCGATGGGCTCCCCGCTTCAGGCGGAGATGGCCGCGGGCGCAGACTTCGCCGGCTGGCCGGATTCGAACCCGGCCGCGAGGTGCACCTGCTGCACCAAACGCTCGGCCGTCAATCCGTGCCGCGCACGAAGGTAGTCCACGCTGCTCGCATGCTCGACGAAGGCGTCGGGCCAACCGATGCGCACCACCGGAGTCGTGATGCGACGCTCGGCGAACGCCTCGAGCACGATGCTGCCGTAGCCGCCCATCAGCACGTGGTCCTCGAGCGTCACCACGACGTCGGAAGCACGCGCGAAGAACTCGTGCGTCGCCACGTCCAGCGGTTTGCAGAAACGCGGGTTCACCAGCGCGCAATCCCAACCCTCGGCGGCGAGCGTCTTCATCGCGTCGCGGGCCACGGACTGCATGTTGCCGAGTGCGAAGAGGGAAACCTTGCGTCCGCCCGTGCCGGCGAAGTGCTGCAGCACCTCGGTCTTGCCGATCTCCAGCACCGAGGGTCGCTCCTTGATGGGGACGCCCTCGGCCGCGCCGCGCGGATACCGGATCGCGACCGGATGCGGCTGGAGCGTGGCGGTGAACATCATGTCCTGCATCTCATCCTCGTCCTT
>CAZYJB010000573.1:0-461 GCA_964647675.1 uncultured Verrucomicrobiota bacterium
GGTGAGCGTGGTCGAGGATGCCGAAGCCTTGCTCCAGGGCGCAGTCCGTGATGGCCGGCTCAAGCTCCCGCCCGGCTACTACTGGGAATGGAGCGGCCAGTTCGAGAACCAGGTTCGCGCCACGAAGCGCATGAGCATCCTCGTGCCGATAACTATGTTCATCATGTTCGTGATGCTCTATCTTGGCTTCAAGCGCTGGTGGATCGCGCCCATCATCTTCTTCAGCATCCTGGTGGCCTCGGCGGGCGGATTCATCATGCTGGCGATCTGGGGCGTGAATCTTTCCATCGCCGTGTGGGTCGGCTTCCTCGTTTTGTTCGGCGTCGTGGATGACGACGGTGTGATCATCTCGACCTACCTCGAAGGCATTTTCGAGAACGCGACCTTTAACTCAGTGCAGGACGTTCGCGAAGCGGTCGTGCAAGCGGGCTTAAAACGAATCCGCCCCAGTTTGATGACAA
>CAZYJB010000573.1:471-3752 GCA_964647675.1 uncultured Verrucomicrobiota bacterium
CTCCACAACCATCGTTGGCTTGATGCCCATCTTCTGGGCGACCGGTCGCGGCTCCGACGTGATGAAACCGATGGCCATCCCGTCAGTGGGCGGCATGGTCGTGAGTGTGCTCGTGACCATATTCATCGCGCCCTGCCTGTTCTGTGCCGTCGAGGAGTGGAAATGGAAACGGGCGCAACATCTCTCGCCGAAAGGGGTCACTGCATGACCCCGTCACCCGTCGGCGCCGCCCAACCAAAGGGCGAAGCCTGGCACAGCCAGTCCGCCGAGGAAGTGCTGGGAAAACTCGGTTCCGCAGCGACCGGACTTTCGGCGCAGGAAGCAACAAAACGACTCGCGGCTGACGGCCCCAACGAATTGAAGGAAGGGAAGCGCATCAGCCCGCTCCAAATTTTCCTTGGCCAGTTCAAGAGCCTCATCATCTGGATTCTCATCGCGGCGGGTGTCATCTCCGGCGTGCTGGGCGAAGTGGTGGACGCCATCGCCATTCTCGCCATCGTTGTCCTCAACGCCGTCATCGGCTTCTACCAGGAGTTCAACGCGGAGAAGTCCATCGCGGCGCTCAAGAAAATGACCGCGCCGCAAGCGAAGGTGCGGCGCGACGGGCAAGTCACTTCGATTCCTGCGTCAGGAATCGTCGCCGGTGACATCCTCGCGCTGGAAGCCGGAGACCTGGTCGCGGCGGATGCCCGGCTCTTGGAAGCGGCGTCGCTCAAGTGCATCGAGTCTGCGCTGACCGGCGAGTCGGAGGCGGTGACGAAGCAGCCCGCGACTTTGGAACAGGGCGACATTCCGCTCGGCGACCGTGAGAACATGGTGTTCATGGGCACCAGCATCGCGGCGGGCACTGGCCAGGCCGTCGTTGTGGCCACGGCGATGAATACCGAGTTGGGTCGCATCGCTGGACTGATTGAAGCGGCGGGCGCGGAACAGGGAACACCGCTTCAGCAAAAGCTCGATTCGTTCGGGCGCATCCTCGTCTGGGCGGCGTTGGGCATCGTCGCGCTTCTCTTCGGGTTGGGGCTGCTTCGGGGGACAAAGCTTTTTGAATTAACAATGACCTCCGTGAGCCTCGCCGTGGCCGCCGTGCCGGAAGGGCTGCCGGCCGTTGTCACAGTGTCGCTCGCGCTCGGCGTGTTGCGCATGTCTCGCCGCCGCGCGCTCGTGCGCAAACTGCCAGCGGTCGAGACGCTCGGCTCAACGACTGTCATCTGCACCGACAAGACCGGCACCTTGACCGTCGGCGAAATGACCGTGCGCGCTCTCTACGTCGCCGGCCAAAGCTACGATGTCACCGGCGAAGGTTACGGGCCGGGCGGCGAAGTGCTTTTCGAGGGTAAGAAGGCGGAAACGCCACACTCGGCGCCGTTGCTTGAACTCGCGACCGTCCTCCTCGGCTGCAACAACGCCCATCTTGTCGAGGAAGAGGGTAAATGGAAAACCGTCGGCGATCCAACCGAAGGCGCAATGCTTGCCGCCGGTCGCAAAGCCGGAGGCGACAGCGAGCACATCGGGAAGGAGTTGCCGAAGTATCACGAAATTCCCTTCGACTCCGACCGCAAACGCAGCACGGTGATTCGCAGAATGCCGGACGGAAAGCTCCGCGCTTTCATCAACGGTGCGCCCGATGTCCTCTTGGGGCGCTGCATAAACCTCTACACCAGCACCGGGGTCCGCCCCATCATTGACGAGGACCGCGAGAACATCGTGGCGCAAAATGCATCGATGGCGCAGCAAGCCCTGCGCGTGCTCGGCTCGGCCTATCGCGACCTGGACAACGCCTCGCCCGCCGACCTCACTGCGGACACCGTGGAGCGCGATCTCGTTTTCGTCGGCCTGTCGGGAATGTATGATCCGCCACGGCAGGAGGCCAAGGAGGCTGTGTCGAAGTGTCGCGCCGCCGGCATTCGCGTGGTGATGATTACCGGTGACCATCCGCACACCGCGACAGCCATTGCGCGGGAAATCGGCATCGCTTCAGCCGAGGACACGGCCATCGCGGGTGTTGAGTTGGACAGGCTATCCGATGACGAACTCCGCCAACGCGCGCCCAAGATCGCCGTCTATGCCCGCGTCACCGCCGAGCACAAACTCCGTATAATTCGGGCCTGGAAATCCAACGATGCCGTAGTCGCGATGACCGGCGATGGCGTGAACGATGCCCCTGCCATCAAAGGTGCTGACATCGGCATCGCCATGGGAAAATCAGGAACCGAAGTCACGAAACAGGCGGCGGACATGATTGTCACCGATGACAACTTCGCCTCCATCGTCGCCGCCGTGGAGGAAGGGCGTGGCATATACGACAACATCCGCAAGACCCTGCAATATCTGCTTGCCGGCAACACCGGCGAACTCCTGCTCATGACCATCTGCGTGATCATCGGTCTGCCGATGCCGCTCCTGCCGATTCACCTGCTCTGGATCAATCTTGTCACAGACGGACTTCCAGCGCTCTGCCTCGCCACCGACCCCATTGACCCGGACGTGATGAAGCGCCACCCGCGTCCCCCGGCTGAGCGCATCACGAACCGCAGCTTCCTCAGCACAATGCTCCTCACCGGCTTCCTGACAGCGGGAGTCTCATTCGCGGTTTACTTCTACGTGCTGAAAACGGGAACCGTGGAAATGGCCCGCACTCACGCCTTCGCGGTTCTGGTCTTCGCCGAACTACTGCGCTCCTTTGGTGCACGCAGCGAAACCAAGCCCGTCTGGCGCATCTCGCTTCTCACGAACATCAACCTCGCCATCGTGGTTGCCGTCTCTTTCGGCCTCCAAGTGTGGAGCCATCACAATGCCATTCTGGGCCGCTTCCTGAAGACGTCATCCATCCCGCTCTCTGATTGCCTCCTGCTGCTCGCCCTCGGTGCCATTCCGCTGTTCATTCTGGAGATAGTTAAGGTCGCTCGGAACTCCCGCGAACAAGCAAGGACTAAACCATGACCAAAGACCCTGATTGTGGAATGGCGGTGGACGAGAAGCGTGCCTGACCGCGCGCAGCCGGTCGACGTAGATGGTTGCGAGAAAAACTATTATAGAAGATGGCCTTCGAGAGGGCGCGGGCGCAAAGCGTATCGCAGATTTATCGTTCCGCCGCAGGCGCAAACCACGTTGAGGATGATGAATGGCAAGTCGTGTCTTGCGACCGCGTGCAGAACCAAGGCGATACAACCGGCGAGATTCAACACCAGGAATCGGACATTCATCCGACAGGCGCGGGCGCGAATTGTTTCCAGCGTTTGGGGAAACCAGCAGGCAAAGCAGAGACCAAAGCCCAACCA
>CAZYJB010000574.1:0-3750 GCA_964647675.1 uncultured Verrucomicrobiota bacterium
CGCGTGGAAGGGCGGCGTTCTCGTCACTGCCGCGCCCGACATCCTCTTTCTCAAGGACACCGACGGTGACGGAAAGGCGGACGTGCGGGAGGTGGTGCTCACGGGGTTTCAGCTCGGCGTGACCGACAGCAACCTGAGTGGACTGCGGCGCGGCCTCGACAACTGGGTGCACGCCGTCAACGGCGGCAATGGCGGGCGCATCACCTCACCCAAGCGCGCGAGTGCGGAGCCCGTGGCGCTGGGCGACCGCGACCTGCGTTTCCAGCCGGACACCGGAGAGTTCGAACTGACCTCGCACACCGGCGGTGGGTTCGGCCTGGTCTTCGACGAATGGGGCCGAAGTTTCACTCCGCACAACGTCAATCACATCCAGCAGCGCGTGGCGGACGCGGACGACTTTTTACGCGTGGCGGGCATGCCGGCGGTGGAGACGACACACAGCATCTCGGACCACGGTGAAATGGCGCGCATCTTCCCGATCTCCGAAGCCGTGACGCGCCCGAATCATCCGGAACAGGCCGGGCATTTCTCGTCCTCGGGCGGCATGGGATACCTCGGTCATCGCGGCTGGCCGAAGACGCTGCAGGGCGGCGTCCTGGTTTGCGATGTGGTCGGCAACCTCGTGCATCGCGACGTCCTCGGACCGGACGGTCCCATCCTGCGTGCCTCGCGCGCGCCGGAGGAGCAGACCCGCGAGTTCGTCGCGAGTCGTGAGCCGCAGTTCCGTCCGGTGGGCCTCGAGCCGGGTCCGGGGGGCGTGCTCTATCTCATCGACATGCAGCGCGCGGTCATCGAGCACCCCGACTATATCCCGAAGCCGATGCTCGAGAAGGTCGACATCCGCGCCGGCGACGACCGCGGACGCCTGTACGCGTTGCGTCCGCGCGGTTGGGGAACGAACTCGCCCGGCGGGTCGCGGGAGAAGCTTCCGGGTGCAGCGACCGCAGCGGAGCGCGTGGCGATGCTGGCTTCGCCGGACTTCTGGGTGCGAGGGACTGCGCAGCGCCTGCTCGTGGACGGTGGTGGAAAGTCCGTGATCGAACGCCTGGAGCGCGTCGCGACGGGCCGCGAACGGCTCGGCGAGGGCGAGCTCGGGGACCTGGCAAGACTCCACGCCGCCTGGACCCTGGAAGGATTGGGAGCGCTTTCGGAAGCCGCGGTCGGGACCCTGCTCGAAGCGTCGCATCCGAGGGTTCGTGAGAACGCGGTGGAAATGGCACGCGCGCGGGTGACTGCATCCCCCGGCGTGCGCGGGCGTTTGGTCGGGCGGCTTCAAGACGATGACGCGGCGGTGCGGTTTCGTGCGGCGCTGGCCCTTTCCCTTGCCGGCGCGGAAAGCGCGGCGTTGAGTGACGTGGTGGGCTTTTGGGAACGCGACCACGCGCAGGCGTGGAGTCGGCGGGCGGGCCTCGCGCTGGCCGGGACGCGAGCCGTGTCCGTGCTGGAGACGTGGCTGACGAACCGCGTGTTTTGCGCGGACCTGGACGACGCGCGAGGTTCGGCGGTGCGGGAACTCGCGGCTCTGGGAATGGCGTCCGGGGAACGCCTCGATCGCGTCCTTGCGCTGGCGGCGCTCGAAGGATTGTCGGGCGGCACGCGGCACGTACTGCTGGAGGGAATGGTGGAGGGCGTTGGTCGTCGCGGCGACGGCGTCTCGGTGTCGGCGGCGGCGCGCGCGATGTTGGACGGCATGGAGCGAGGCGCCGGGTTGCCGGTGCGCGTGGCGGTGTGGCGGCTGCGCGCCCGAGTGGGGCTTCCGGAGTCGCCCGGCCTGGGGGAGGCCTTGCAGGACGCGGAACGGGTGGCCGTCGGAGGGACCGTGGGATTGGAGGAGCGCCTGGGGGCGATCCACGTGCTGGCGCTGGGGCGCATCGACGCCACGGCGGACGTGCTCCTGAAGCTCCTCGATGGGGCCCAGCCGCGGGAATTGCAGCAGGCGTCGTTCGACGTGTTGCGCCAGCATCGCGAAATGTCAGTCGCGCGTGGACTGATCAACGCCTGGCCCGGGCTGGCGCCGGCGTTGCGACCCGCGGTGGTCAACCTGCTCGTGTACCGACCGGCGTTCCACGAGGCCCTGATGGACGCCCTCGAATCCGGCGGCCTGCGCGTCGGTGAGCTGAACCTCGACCTCGAGCACCGCCGCCAGCTCCTGCGCAAGGCGGCGCCGGGCATTCGCGCGCGCGCCGCGAAGTTCACCAGCGACGAGGAGTACTCGAATCGCAGCGCGGTGGTGGATCACTGGCTGGTGAAGCTTCCGAGAACGGGCGATGGCGCGAAAGGGAAGGGCGTGTTCGAGCGCCTGTGTGCGTCGTGCCATGTGGCCTATGGAATTGGGCATCCGGTGGGGCCGGAGCTGACCCGCCAGAATCACCGCAGCGTGGAGGATCTGGCCGCGAACATTCTGGATCCGAACATGGCGATGAACCCGGCGTATGTGGCGTTCACGGCCGAAGTGTCGGACGGCGAGCCCGAGACCGGCGTCCTGAGTTCCGAGACGCCGCAGATGGTGACCCTGCTGCAGGCGTTGGGAAGGCGGGTCGAGATCCCCCGCCAGCGACTGAAGCGGCTCCAGTCGGATGGCAAGTCGCTGATGCCGGAGGGACTCGAGGCGGGGCTTACGCCGGCCGATCTGCGTGATCTGATCGCGTATTTGCAGGAGGGCGAGGGGTCGGGTGGGAAAGGCGGGGGCACACCGTGAAGCGGGTTCTAAACGACCTTGGTCGAGGCCTTTTGGGGGCGCTTCTGCTCGGGACCCTTTCCGCCGCGGCCGCGCCGGCGCCGGTGCCGGCCTTGCCTCCGGTCAGCGAGCGCGGCTGGTTCAAGTTGGTCACTCCGAACTTCGAGCTGTTCAGCAACGCGCGTGTTTCCGAATCGAAGCGCCTGCTGCGCGACGTCGAGACCTTCCGCCAGGTGGTGTCGGGATTCCTGGGACTCACCAACGTGCAGCGGCGTCCGGCGTTGTTGTTTTACTTCGAGGACGACGCGTCGTTTGCGGCGTACAAGCCGCTGTACGAGGGCAAGCCGCGCGGGTTGAGCGGCTTTCACGCGGAGGATCCGCTGGATTACGCGATGGCCCTGAGCCGGCAGGAGCGCAGCGCGACGACCATGCGCGTGCTGTTCCACGAATACACGCACCTGCTGACCACGCGTCAGTTCCGCTTTGCGCCGCTGTGGGTGAACGAAGGGGTGGCGGAGGTGTTTTCGACGTTTACCGGGGAAGGCGACCATTTCGACATCGGCGTGGCGCTGACCAACCACGTGCATTACCTGCAGCAGAACCGCGTGGCGCCGGTCTCGCGGCTGCTGGGCGTGGAGTTGACCTCCCGCGAGTACAACGAGGACGAGCGCGCGGGACAGTTCTACGCTTCATCCTGGGTGCTGGCGCACTACTACCTTTTCGGGCGCCGCGGTTTCGAGACGAACGTGATGTCGCGGTACGCCGCCCTGAGTTCGGGCATGACCAATCGCGTCGAGGCTTTTCGCCGCGCGTTCGGGCAGGGACCGGCCGAGGCGGATGCGTCGGTGAAGACCTACCTGAAGGGCGGCAGCTACACCATCGTGCGGCAGACGGTGCCGGAGCTCGAGGTGCCGCGGCCGAAGGAGTTCCCGCTGGCCACCGGCGAACTCGAGTATGCCCTGGGCCGGCTCCTCCAGATGGTCAGCCGTCGGGACGAGGCGCGCGTGAGGTTGCGGCGCGCGATGGAACTCGCGCCATCCGATCCGCGTCCGCGCGAGGCGCTGGCGGTGATG
>CAZYJB010000575.1:0-1526 GCA_964647675.1 uncultured Verrucomicrobiota bacterium
GTGCGTGCTCACCACTCCGGCCATCGACGTCGAAGCGCTCGTGTCTCCCTTCTTCCGGATCCAGTGGAGCGCTCACGGACAGGGCGGCGCGGCGCGGGGGGAACTCGCGTGGCAGCGATCGGACGAGACCGCCATGCCCGGCCAGCGCGCCATGGCCTTCGATCTTCCCCAACCCGCGAAGAGCCTGGTCGACACCCACATGCCGTTGCATCGGCATCCCGAGGCGCGCGGCCGCCTGGCGCGGTTCGAACTCCGGCTGCGCGACGTGAAGCCGGGTGCGGAGATCACGCTACGGCGCCTCTTCACCGCGGTCGACACACGCCACAACATTAACAACGCCGCCTATCTCCAGGCCTGCGACGATTACCTGCGCTGGACCGGTGATCTCGATTTCCTGCGCGCCAACCTGCAACGCATGCGCCTCGCGCTGGCTTGGGCGATCCGCGAGTTCGACCTCGCCGAAAACCGGCTCGTCCGCACGCCCTGGGTTGGCCACGACGGCCGCAGCGGTCATGTGGTCGCCCCGGACGGCAAACGCACGCTGCGCCACGGCATCGGCGTCGGGAACAACTACTGGGACCTCCTGCCCTTCGGTGGCGAGGATGCCCTGGCCACCATCTACTATTTCGACGCGTTGCGGCGCATGGCCGCGCTCGAACGCCAGATCCAGGCGCATCCCGAATGGAACCTGCCGGGCGGTCCATTGCAGTTCGACGCGGCCGAGCTCGTGGACCTCTCGCGGGACCTGCAGGCGCACGGCAACGAACGATTCTGGAACGCCGCCACGGGCCGCTTCGGCGGCTGGCGCGACAGCGAGGGTACGTTGTTCGACTACGGTTTCACCTTCGTGAACAACGAGGCGGTCTATTTTGGATTCGCCTCGCAGCCCCATGCCGAGTCGATCCGTTCCTGGCTGGACGGCACGCGCACGGTGGCCGGGGACACCTCGACCGGCGCCGACATCTACGCCTGGCGGTTCGGACCGCGCGCGACCACGAGGCGCAACGTCGAGTGCTACTTCTGGGGCTGGTCCGATCCGGCAAGCCTCAAGTTCGGAGATCAGGTCCAGGACGGAGGCGCCGTGCTGGGTTTCTCGTTCCACGACTTGATGGCGCGCCTCGAGGTCCAGGGTCCCGACCACGCGTGGGCGCGCTTCCGTGAGATTCTGGCGTGGCATGCCGAGATCGAGGCGGCCGGCGGCTATCGCAAGTATTACACGCCCGGCAGCGGCCGCGGCACACTCCAGGGCGGCGGGACCGCCGGCGGGCTCGGCCTCGACGCGGAGTTCTTCGAAAGCGTTCTCGTGCCGCAGACGATGGTCTATGGGTTCCTCGGATTTCGTCCGCGTCTCGACGGCTGCCTGGTGGCCCCCAAACTGCCCTCTGCCTGGCCCTCGCTCACGGTGCGCGACATTCGTCTCCATGATGTGGTGCTGGACGTGACGGCCACGCCGCGCCTGCTGCGGCTGACAGTGCGGGGAGAACCGCGCCGCCCGCTTCGGCTCTTCACGCCCGGCAATGAACAGG
>CAZYJB010000575.1:1536-3731 GCA_964647675.1 uncultured Verrucomicrobiota bacterium
ATCCGCGACGGCACCATCGAGGTGCGCCTCAAACCCTGAGCCCGACAGGCGGCACGCTCCGCGAACGATGGCGAGGCTTGCGCCCTGCCGCCGCTTCCCGCTGCAATGTCCGCGTGAGCGACGCTCCGAACGACCGGCCGCGACTTTATGTGAAGACCGGCTGCCCCTGGTGCGACGAGGTGATCGAATACCTGGATGCCCGAAGGATCCCCTACGAAAGCGTCGTGGTCACCGGTGACCGCGACGCCTTCGCAGAGATGGTGAAACTCTCGGGACAATCACGCGCGCCCACGCTCGACTGGCACGGCGACGTGCTCGCCGACTTCGGCGTCGAGGAACTGGTCCCGTTCCTCGAACAACACGGCGTCCGCTGAGCCCCCGCCAGCGGTTCACCTTGGATCCCGCTTGCACGGCCGCCCCCGCTTCCCCACTTTCTCGCATGGCAGCAACGCCACACCCTGTCGACTCGGAGTTCTACCTGCCGGCCGATGCCTTCTTCGCCGCGCACCGGCACACGGCGCTCACCTACGACGACCTCACGCTGGCGACCTTGTACTCGGACGTCCTGCCCCGCGACACGCAGATGGCCACGACGCTGGCCGAGGGGTTGACGCTCAATATCCCGATCCTGTCTGCGGACATGGACACGGTCACGGAGTCCCGCATGGCGATCGCCATGGCTCTGAATGGCGGTCTCGGGCTCATCCATTACAACATGCCGGAGAAGGAGCAGTGCCGCGAGGTGGCGCGCGTGAAGAACCACGTGCACGGCCTGATCCAGGAACCGATCCAGGTCGCACCCGACCAACTCATCGGCGACGTGCTCGGCATGATCGAGCAGCGGCGCTTCTCGTTCTCCACCTTCCCGGTCGTCGATGCCGCGAGCAAACTGGTCGGTCTCCTGCCCAGCCATGTGGTGAAGCAGCGGTATGCCGCGAAGCGCGTCTCCGAGGCGCTCACCCCGCGGTCGCAAGTGCACACGCTCAACGTGAGCGACCTCGGCAGCGACCCGATCGCGCGCGCGGACCAGTTCTTCACTGAGAATCCGGGCATCCATAAGATCCTCGTGGTCGACCAGCAGGACCGCCTCCGCGGCCTGTTCACGCTCAGCGACATCGAGCGCATCGGCCAGGAGCGCCGCGCCCACTTCAAGCCCGCCCGCGATTCGCATTTCCGCCTCCTCTGCGGCGCCGCGGTCTCCGCCACGCGCGACGTCTTCGGCGAGCTCGACCGGGATCGTCTGCTCGGCCACGTCGGGGCGCTGATCGACCGCGGACTCGACGCCGTGGCGGTCTCGACGGCGCACGGCCACAGCCGCGGTGTGGGCGAGGCGGTGCGCATGGTGCGAGCCGCATTTCCCGCCCTGCCCATCATCGCCGGCAATGTCACCACCGCCGCCGGGGTCGACTTCCTGGTCGAAGCGGGTGCCAGCGCCATCAAGGTGGGACAGGGACCCGGCTCGATCTGCACCACGCGCCTCGTGGCCGGTGTGGGGATCCCGCAGATGACCGCGCTCTACGTCTGTTCCCGCGCGGCGGAGAAGCGGGGCGTGTCGGTGATCGCCGACGGCGGCATCAACAAGTCGGGCGACATCGTGAAAGCCCTGACGCTTTCCCACGCCGTCATCTGCGGCGGCCTGCTCGCAGGATGCCCCGAGGCGCCGGGCGAGACGCTCGAGATCGGCGGCAAGCTCTACAAGCAGTACCGCGGCATGGGCAGCCATGCCGCCATGAAGGCGGGCGCAGCGGCCCGTTACGGACATTCCCGCGACAGCGCGCAGAAGATGGCTGCCGAGGGCGTCGAGGCGCTCAAAGAACTCAGCGGGCCGCTGGATGCGGTCCTCTCGCAACTCATCGGCGGCATTCAGTCCGGCCTCGGCTATCTCGGCGCCGCGGAACTCGCCCAACTGCGCGAACGCGCCCGCTACATCCGCGTCACGCCCGCCGGTCAGCGGGAATCTGCTCCCCACGATGTCATCGAGGTGAAATCGCCCAAGTGACCATGGAGATCCGCAAAGCAGTCATCACGGCGGCCGGCCGAACCCAGCGCGCGCTGCCCCTGCAGGTGCTGGTCGGTCAAAACGGTCGGGCCACCACGGCGCTCGAGATCATCGTCGACGAGGCGCTCTCCGCCGGGGTCTCCGAGATCGGCGTGGTGGTGGCGCCCGGGGACGCGGATGCTTTCCGCGCGGCGGC
>CAZYJB010000576.1:0-3729 GCA_964647675.1 uncultured Verrucomicrobiota bacterium
GCCAAACCGACCCCCCGCCAACGAAGGAGCAGGCCCGGCGTCCCGACCGCGGTGCGGGCCTGGTTGAAACACGGCGCGAAGCTTCCCAAGCTCGCCCTCTTCCTGGCGTTCCTTGTCCCGGTCGGCACCGCCACGGCGCAGTCGACCTCGAGTATGTTTTTCATCGAGGCCGAAGATTTCGACTTCGACGGGGCGCAGCATCTGGCCGAGGCCGACGCCATGCCTTACCTCGGCGGCGCGTACTCAGGGAAGTCGGCGTTGGCCGAGATCGACTTTCACGACCCGGAGGCGAATGAGAACGCCGAGTACCGGCCCGCCACCCAGGGAGTTGCGATGTATGCGAGCGGCGATCTCTACCGCGATGGCTACGACGCTCGAGCGACCTTTCGTGTCGCCTGGAATCACGCCGGCGACTGGTACAACTACACGCGCCAGTTCCCGTTGCCCGCGCGCGAGTATCTCATCTACGCGCGGCTCGCGTCGGGCGCCTCGGCCAACGCCGTGCGCCTCGACGAAGTCATTGCAGGACACGGCACGACGAACCAGCAACTCACGGCGTGGGGCACGGCGCGCGGGCCCGCATCAGGGGGGTGGGACTACTTCTTCCACGTCCCCGTGCTCGACGCTGCCGGACAACCCATGAAGGTCCGGCTGGGAGGCTCCCACACCATTCGGCTGACCAACCTCGACGGCGGTTCGCAGGACATCAACTACCTCCAGTTTGTTCCCGTGGATCCCGCACCGACGGGCGCCTGCGTCCCGGCGCCGGCAGATGTGGCGTCTCGGTGGACCGGCGACGGTCACGCCATGGATCTCTCTGGCGCGCATCACGGCGTCCTGCGCGGCGGCGTCACGTTCGGCAGCGGCCGCGTCGGTGAGGCCTTCCTCCTCGACGGCGCCGACGATTACGTCGACACAACCCTGGACGTGCAGCCCCGCACGCTCCCGACCACTACGTGGGAGGGCTGGGTTTTCCCCATCCGCGCCGGGGGACGGCAGCAGATCCTAAGTGCCGATGACGGTGGTTACGACCGTTCCGTGCTGGTGGAGGGCACGCGCTTTGGCATCTTCACGGGCTGGGGCGTCTGGACGCCGGTGTCGATTTCGTTCAACCGCTGGCAGCACTTCGCGGTCGTCTTCAGCCCCACCAACGTCGCGTTCTACAAGGACGGTGAACGCTTCTCCTACGACGCGGCTCCGGCCGGACAGGACAGTCTGAACCGCCTGCAGATCGGCCGGAACCCCGGCTTCGGCGAATACTTCCAGGGGCGCCTCGACGAAGTGTCCGTGCATGCCCGTGCCCTGTCCTCCTTAGAGATCCGGGCCATCGTCGCCGCGGGCGGCGCCGGCCAATGCCGCGCGTCCGAACCGTGTCCCGCAATCGGCATCGGCCCCGCGCCCCTGCCCCTAGCCGATACCCTGGCCGCGTACGAAGTCACCCTGACTGCCGCCGGCGGAGTCGGCCCCCACACCTTCGCGCTCGCGACCGGCGGCCTGCCGCCGGGATTCAGCTTGAGCACCAGCGGAGTGCTGGCCGGTACGACCGAGAAGGCGGGCATTGCGACCTTCACGGTGCGGGTAACCGATGCGCAAAGCTGTTCCTCTGCGGTTCCGCTGACGCTCACCGTTCGCGAAAGCGTGGTGGTTTGCTGGCCATCGCCGGCTGGCATGGCGGACTGGTGGCGCGCGGAGGGGGACGGCCTGGATACGGCGGGAACCAACCACGCCACCTTGCGCAACGGAGCCTCGTTCGCACCCGGTCGCGTGGGCCAGGGCTTCCTGCTCGATGGCACGGACGATCACGTCGAGGCACCCGCTGGCGACCTGGCCCTTGGCACGGGGGATTTCTCGGTCGAAGGCTGGGCCCAATCGTCACGCGCGAAGGACCTCGCCACACTCTTCAGCTTCGGTCCGTGGGAACCGGGGTTGTATGTGCGCGCCAACGGTTCGTATGCCTTCTACCACGGAAACTATCGCGGCGGCGGAACGAACCTCACCTTCAACGACGGACGTTTTCATCACTTCGCGGCGGTGCGTCGGGAAGGAGTGTTGAGCCTCTATCAGGACGGGCGCCTGGCGGGCACGCTGCCTTTTCCCGAGGCCATCCAGCGGACGACATTTCTGATCGGCTGGGACACCAATCCGGGCGACCACTTCGCCGGCGTGATTGACGAGGTCAGCGTGCATCGCCGCGCCCTTACCAGCGACGAAGTGTGGGCTCTCTACGCCGCGGGGTCGGCGGGAAAATGTGTTCCCGGTGGCGGCGATCCGAATGCCGAGCCACCGCGCATTGCCGAGTTGCAACCCACCAACGGGCCGCCCGGCTCGGTGGTCACCGTGCGCGGCGCCGGATTCAGTGCCGCGAAGTCTGGAAACCAGGTGTCGTTTGGTGACCGGGCCGCCACCGTGGTCACCTCGCGACCGCATGAGCTCTCGGTCATCGCGCCCGCCAGCCTGCCCCCCGGCGAGGCGCGCGTGGTGGTCCGCGTGGACGGCGTCGAGAGCGGCGCATCGCCCTTCTTCGTCACCACCTCGGAAGTTGTCACGCTCGGGATGAATCGGCTGTCCGATGGTCTGGTCCTGAGCTGGCCGACGGAACCGTCCGCCTATGAGCTCGAATCCAGCCCACGTCTGGGCCTCGAGGGTCGGTGGACCCGCTGGTCGGGAACGGCCGAGGTGATCGCCGCGCAAAAGCGTGTGTTCGTGAGCCCGGGCGTCGGCACACAATTCTTCCGCCTCGCGCGCGCCGATGCGCCGGCGGGTCCGGCCTCTGCGGTCTCCACCGGGCGCGGCCTCGTTCTCGCGGCCACTGGCGGAACGGTGACCACCGCGGATCGCTCTGCGACCCTCGAGGTGCCTCCCGGCGCGCTGGCCGAGGACACCGAGATCGAAATCACCGCGGTGTTGCATCCCGCAGGCGAAGGGCGCACTGCCGCCGGCGAGGTTTTCTTTGCTCCGGACGGCCTTCGGTTCGGGCGCCCTGCGCAATTGAAGATCCAAACACCCGGCGATGCGCCGGCCGGGCACCGTCCGACCCTCCACCTCGTCAGCGGCGCGCATCCGGCCGTCGAAGTGGGGAGCGAGATCAGTCGCCTCCAGGCCATCACCAATCTGGTCTTCGATCCGGCCCGTCGGCAGCTGGTCGCGGCGTTGCTCCATTTCTCCGCCGGGTACTGGAGCTGGTCCAAGGACTTGTACGCGATCCTCGATATCCCGGGCAGATTCCTCAAGAAGGGTGACCTGCTCTTCGTGCTGACCGGTGCCACGGAAGGACAGGGCGGCGACTGGATGCCGGGCCACTGCGGACTTTACCTCGGAACGCGATCGCCGACGTCCACGGACAACGACGGCCTCACGATCATCGAGAGCACCCAGACGCGGAAGCTGGTCCTCGGCGAAGTGCGCTTCGACAAACTGTCCACCGGCTTGCCGGACTTCCTGAACCTCGGGGGCACGCACATTTCCATGGGCGCACGGCGTCCCTCTCATTTCGATCTCACCGATGACCAGCGAGCGCGCCTCGGGGCGTGGGCCATCAGCAAGATCGGGCAGCGTTACTTGATCATCGGGGGCGGCGCGTTTCTCGCCAGCGACGACAGCCTTGTCGACGGCTACACCTGCGTGGGACTCACGGAGCTGGCCTATGAGTTCGGCGCCGGCCGCCGCATCGTGCCGTCCCAGTCCTCACGGATGTTCTTCACGCCGTTCCGGCAGTTTCAATGGACGGTC
>CAZYJB010000577.1:0-3725 GCA_964647675.1 uncultured Verrucomicrobiota bacterium
ACCGAATACCACGGCGGCGGACCTGCCGCGACGATCGAGCCCTTGCGCGATCACCGGCCGGACTACGAGGCGCATCTCGCCAACACGCTCGGCGCCGGCGTGCAGGCCTGTTGGCGCGGACCGCGGCTCTACGACTCGAACGAGACTCGAGATCTGGTCAAACACTGGGTCTCCTGGTTCAAGCAGTACCGCGACATTCTGGAGTCCGACATCATCCACGCGCGCCGACCGGACGGCCGCGACATCGACTACCTGGTGCACGTCAATCCGCGGCTCGAACGACGCGCCTTCGCGATGATCCACAATCCGCTCGCCATCGAGGTCGAGCGTGAGGTGCTGCTGCCGCTCCGCTACGCCGGGCTCACGGGGAGCGCGCGCATCCGTGAACAGGAAGGGCGCGCGCGGCGCGTGCGTCTCGACGCCGACTCGCGTGCAGTAGTGAAGGTCCGCATCCCGGCGCACGGCCGCACGTGGCTGGTCGTGGAGGCGCCGTGAAGCGCATCGGACCATTTCGCAGGGCGTCAGGTGTCACCGGGTTGCTGGGCGCCACCATCGTATTGATGCTGACGCCCGCCATGTTCGCGCAGCATGCGTCCCCGACGAATTCGTTCGCGGCGGCGGAAAAGGACGCACGCCGGTTCCAGCTCGCGCCTGGTCTGGAGCTGGGTGTCTGGGCCGCCGAACCGCAGATCGAGAACCCGGTTTCGTTCAGCCTGGCTCCAGCTCCCGGGGCGCGTGCGGTCGAGGCGTTCGTCGCCGAAACCCACCGCTACGGAATCAGCGTCCTCGACATCACTCAACGCACGCCGTGGCTGCTCAACGACCTCAGCCTGCGCTCCACCGCAGACCGCTCGGCCTTTCTCCTCGAGCGCTTCGCGACGAACGTGGCGCTGCTGACGAGGGACTCCGAGATCGTGCGCCGGGTCGCTGATCGGGACGGGGACTCGCGCGCCGAGGAAAGCACGGTGTTCGCGGATGGCTTCCGCACCGAACTCGATGGCACGGCGGCCGGGATCATGGTCCATGGCACCCACGTCTGGTTCGCCAACATTCCGAACCTGTGGCGACTCGCGCGTTCCAGCAGCGCGGCGGCCAGCCCTTCACGGACGCTCCTGGCGCACGGCGCGGGCGTGCATATCGGCGTCACGGGTCATGACCTGCACGGAGTGGTCCTCGGGCCCGACCAACGCCTCTACGCAAGCTTCGGTGATCGTGGCCTGTCGGTGACCAACCGCGAGGGGGTCCACCTTCACGCGCCAGATACCGGCGGCGTCATTCGCTGCAATACCGATGGCACGGAGCTCACCCTTTTCTGCCTCGGCCTGCGAAATCCTCAGGAGCTCGCCTTCGACGATGCAGGCAACCTGTTCACGGTCGACAACGACACCGCCGGTGCTGACCCGTGCCGCGTGCTGCACCTCGTCGAGGGCGCCGACTACGGCTGGCGCACCGCCTACCAACACATGAAGGGTTTCGGACCTTGGGTGCAGGAGGAGCTCTGGCGCGGCGACCTCGACGGCATCCTGCCTTCCGCCGGCACGGTGTCCCAGGGCCCCTCCGGCCTCGCCTACTACCCGGGCACCGGATTCGGCGATCGCTTTGCGGGTCAGTTCCTCCATTGCGACTTTCCCGGCGGGGTCTGGACGTTCCGGCTCAAACCGCGCGACGGCACCTTCGTGGTCGACAACCCGCAGAAGCTGGTCTGGAACTGCTGGCCCACCGATATCGAGTTCGGCCCGGACGGAGCGCTCTACCTGCTCGACTGGGTTGCCGGATGGGGGCTGCCCAACAAGGGCCGCATTTACCGCATCACACCCTCGGCGCCTGCCCCACCCGTGCCCACCGACACCTACGAACGACTTGCTTCCGACCTCTCCCGCGAATCGGAACCCACGCTGCTCGAGCGTCTAGCGCATGCGGACTACCGCGTGCGCCTCGCCGCTCAGTGGGAGCTCGCCCACCGTGGACGAGGCTCCCTGCCTGGGCTCGCGAACCAGGCACTGGAGTCCTTCGATTCGAACGCCCGGCGCCACGCGCTGTGGGGCATCGGCCAGATTCTGCGACGGCATCCCCCCGCATCCACGCAGGGCGACGAAGCGCTCCTGAAGTCGCTCATGCTGCTCCTGTCCGACACCGACTCCGACACCGTGATTCAGGCCCTCCGCCTGCTCGGCGAATTCGGAATCGCAGAGCCGGTCGAACCCTTCGAAGCGGCGCTCTCGCCGAATGCGCCCCGGGTTGGCTTCGAGGCGACCCTCGCCGCCGTGCGGGTGGATGCACCACCAGACCAGCGAGCCATCCCCGCACTGACCGTGGATCCGTACAAGGAGGCTTCCCGGGCCGCTTATGCGCCGACACCCTGGAGCGGGCGACTCACCATTTCCGCGTTTCGTGGTGAGAATCCCGCGCAGAGCACCCCGCCTTTCGAGGCATTCGCACGCAGTCTCGCCGGAGCCAGGTTGCCGGTTTCGTCGCTTCTGCAGAGCATCGCCCGGTGGCAGAACGACGCGCGTTATGTCGGTTCACGCCACCTCGCTTTGCTGGCTCTTCGTCGTCGCGGAAGACCCGAATTGGCTCAGTTACTCACGGATCCCTCTCCGCGCGTCGTCCTCGAGGCAACGCGTGCCATTCATGACCTGCCGATCGTGGATGCTTTGCCGGCGGTGGCGCGCCTCCTCGACGACCCCCGCGTGGCCGAGTGGACCGCCTTCGACGCGCCCGCCTTCGTTGCGGGCCAACGCGCTTGGGGAACCAGCAGCCCGTCCCGTCGCTCGCCGCGTGACCAGATCCTGCGGCGCGCCTTGAACGCCCACTACCGCCTTGGTCACGCAACGAACGCCTCCGCACTGGCCGCCTTCGCCGCGCGCGACACGGCACCCGCCGCGCTTCGCGCCGAAGCGCTGTTCCTCCTCTCGCGTTGGGAAGTCGAGGCGGCATCGCCTGGTAAGGTGCCCGTCTTTCCCGCGGCCGATCCCAACCACGGCTCGGTGCCGACCGTCAACCCCGAGAACTGGCCCGGCTGGTTTGACCGCGTCACCGGCGCCTGGCGTCCGCTCACGCCTCGGCCGCCGGCGTCGGCGCGTGCCGCCTTGGAGCCTTACGTGGAACGCCTCCTCGCCGATGGTTCCCGCGAAGTCGCGCTCGCCGCCCTCGAGGCCGCCGAACGCCTCCCGCTCGCCGCCGCGGCGGGTCCGATCACGGCCCGGCTGGGAGATACCGGTTCGCCCGGCGAAATCCGCGCGCGGGCCCTCACGGTCCTCGCTACGCTGGCGCCGGCCCGAATCCCGGATGCCGTCCTGACCGCCTTCGCCAGCGGCAACCCGGCCCTCGAGATGGCGGCCGTGCCCTACCTCGACCGTCTCGAGGGCGAACGCGGCTCCACGCCTCTCGCCCACCGTCTCCAGTCAGAGCTGGACCGACTCTCCACCGCCACCAACGCCTCCCCCGATCCACGTCTCGCGCAGGCAATCGTCACGGCCATCGGACGTTTGAGCGGTCCAGCCGCGGAGGAGGTCCGCACGCAACTCGGACACCGCCTCTCCCACGGCTCCCTTCCACCGGCGCTGGAATTGGAGGTGGTCGAATCGTTGAGAAGAGCCACCACGATCGATGCCCGCGACGCGGTGACGCAGTGGGAAAAGTCCCGTCCGGCCTCCGACCCCCTCGCCGCGTGGCATGACGTGTTGATCGGCGGCGACCCCGCACGCGGCGCCAAGCTGTTCGTC
>CAZYJB010000578.1:0-3724 GCA_964647675.1 uncultured Verrucomicrobiota bacterium
GACCGGATGGTGCGCAGGTTGGCGGTGATGTCGTCCCCCGTGGTGCCGTCACCGCGCGTCGCGCCGACGGTCAGGACGCCCTGCTCGTAGCGCAGGCTCACCGCCACGCCATCCACCTTGGGCTCCACCACGAACTCCAGTGCTTCGCCGGGCAGCCATCGCGCCAGTCGTACGACGAATTCGCGCACCTCTTCCGGCGAGTAGGTGTTGTCGAGGCTCATCATCGGCACCGCATGCGTGACGGAAGCGAAGCCGGGCAGCGGCGCGCCGCCCACCCGGCGCGTCGGCGAGTCCGGCGTCGCCAACTCCGGATGCGCCACCTCGAGGTCGAGGAGTTCCCGCTGGAGGGCGTCGTAATCGAAATCGGTGATCTCCGGTCGCGCCTCGACGTAATACAGGCGGTCATGGCGGCGGATCTGCGCAGCCAGTTCGGCATGCCTGGCCCGGGCGGCGTCGGACGACATGCGACTCAGCATGCCCGCGAATCCGGAGGGTCGTCCATCCCGCGCCACCACTGGTGGAACAGGCGCTCGAGCGTCTCGCGCGGATCCTCCACCAGCAGCGCCTCGCGGATGCGGCTGGCGTACATGCCGAACGACAACGGCGGCACCCGCTCCAGGCGCCGCACGCGCCACGCGGGGAGGACCTCGCCATCATGCGCCCGGGCACCACGATGCCTGGCGGAGAGGTCCTCGAGGAACGCGACCGCGCCGGGCAGATCGAGGAACGAGTGCGTGGCTTCCCGCCGCGCTTCGCGCAGCAGCACGTGCTCGGGCTCGTACTCGACCAGCACGTTGAAGATCACCTCCGCCGACCACTGCAGCTTCCGCACCGCCTTCTGCTGTCCGAAGAAATTCCGATACACCATCAGGCCGGTCTGCGCCGCGCCACGAAAGTGGTACTTCAGCAAATCGGAACGCTCGAGCCCGGCCCGCAGGTCCGACTCGAACCCTTCGGGGGTCAGCAGTGCTCCCACGTCGGCCTCCGTGATCCGCTGATCACGCGACACGGTCAGCACGAACCCGTAGTCGTCCGGTGTCGAGATCGCATTGCCCGCGCGGAGCCGACCCAACCGCAATGCGACGACCCGGGCCAGGGCGTCATTGGCCGGCCGCCCGATCAGCGAGTGCACGAAGTAGTGTCGCGCCGGCTGCACCGCGCGCATCGATTCCACGGCGCGTCGTGATCGCTCGCGACCCTTGGCCGCGGCAACGGGTTCGGCCGTCTCCGCCGCTGGCTCCGCCTCCGATCCGTCGCTCTCCCATTCCTCGATCAGGAGCGTCGCCGCGGTCGGAATCTCGGACAGCCGGTGCTGCACCCGATGCGTGCGCAGGATGACCGAGGCGTTGCGCGCATCGCACTCCAAGCGCCCCGCCACCCAGTCGAGATGAGTCTCGAGCTCGGGCCCGAGGCGTTCGAAGCGCTCGCGCAGCGCGGATCGGAAATCGACAATGTCGGCCGCCACGCGATTCGAGAGCGGCATCTTGTTCGCGTTCCATCGGGGCACCGTCGGCACGGCGCCATCCGCACGTTCCACCACCGCCTCTAAGGGCGCGCTGCGCACGAGGCGCACCGGACGTCCCCCAAGCATGAACACGTCGCCCACCCGCACGCCGCGCATGAAACTCTCCTCGACCGAGCCGAGACCGCGCATGCCCAAGCGCACGAGCACCGAGCCTTCACTCGGAATGACGCCGGCGTTTTGAAGGTAGTCACGCTGCACGCGGCCCGATCGCGTCACGAATCCCTCGTCATCCAGCTCGATTTTGCCAAACACCTCGGCGTACCGGCGTCGCAAGGCCTGCCCACCCCCGGCGAGATAGTCCAGGACCGCGTCGAAATCGGCCTCCGTCAGCAGCCGGTACGCATGGGCGCGGCGCACCAGAGCGTATGCGTCACGCCGGTTCCATCTCGCGACGCATCCCATGCCCACCAGATGCTGCGCCAGGACATCCAACGGTCCCTCGGGCAATCGCACACCGTCGAGATGCCGCGCTCGTGCGAGCCGCGCGGTGGCGCAGGCTTCCACGAGGTCGTTCACGTTGGTCGCCATCAGCAGGCCGCGGCTCACGCTGCCCCATTGGTGCCCGGCCCGGCCGGTCCGCTGCAGCGCGCGACTCACGCCTTTGGGTGTGCCCCACATCACCACGAGATCGATCGAGCCGATGTCGATGCCCAGTTCCAGGCTCGTGCTGCACACGACGGCCCGGAGCTCACCGCGTTTCAGGCGATCCTCGACCTCGAGCCGCACGTCCCGTTCGAGCGAGGCGTGGTGGCACTCGATACCCTCGGCCAGCTTCGGAAGCAGGGTGCGCAGTCCGTAGGTGACCATCTCCGCGCCCGAACGGGTGTTGCAGAACACCAGCGTCGTTCGGTGACGGTCCACCAGCTGGGCGAGGTCGCCGATCAGCCGTTGCCCGGTATGCCCGGCCGCCGGATACGGGTCATCATCCAGCGGCGAGTGCACCCCCATCTCGAGGCGCTTGTCGACCGCAGCATCCACGACCCGGCACTCGCGCCCTTCCCCGACCAGGAATCGCGCAAGGCGATCAACGGGCGCCACGGTGGCGGAGAGGCCGATGCGCTGCACGGCATGGGATCGTCCCGAGACAGCACGGGTCGCGGAGGCCAGCATCTCCAGGCGTTCCAGGCTCAGGCTGAGATGCGTGCCGCGCTTGTTCTCAGCGAGGGCATGGAGTTCATCCACGATCACCCACCGCACGCGACCGAGCGCCGGCAGCCAGCGCGCCTGACTCAGCAGGATCAGCAGGCTTTCAGGGGTGGTCAGCAACAGGTGCGGCGGCTTGCGGGCCTGGCGCTGGCGATCCGCCGCCGGGGTGTCCCCCGATCGAAGACCCACCTCGATCGGCGGCGAACCGCCGTATGCTTCGAGCAGCGGCCGCCGCAGATTCTTTTCCAGGTCATAGCCGAGCGCGCGCAGAGGCGACACGTAGAGCGCCTGAATGCCGGGCTCGAGCGCGCCGGCCGCGGCTTCCACGGCCAGGCGATGCAGGACTGCGAGGAAGGCGGACAACGTCTTGCCGGTGCCGGTCGGCGAGATCACCAGGACATGGTGACCGGCCTCGACCAGTGGCCAGGCTTGCGCCTGCGCCGGGGTCGGTGCTGCGAAGGTCCGCCGGAACCAGGCGGTCACCGGAGAATCGGCGAGGGGAAAGGCGGGGGAGGCAGGGACAGGCACGGGCGCAGGCGTCACGACGGAGTCAGGAGAACAGAGACGACTCCGCGAGAATAGAAAACGCCCCGGGGGTGACCCGGGGCGTTTGGTGCGAAAGCTCGAAAGGTTCGAGGCGAAACGGACTACTGGTTCGCGCTCTTACCGGGCTGCGAGTAGTTGTTCAGGTTGTCGCCCGAGTTCTGGATCGTCTCGCGGAGACGGGCCGAGGTGAGCTGCTGGACCGAGCCGTCGGAGAGGGCGGCATTGCCGGCGTTCTGGTGCATGCCCTTCTCATCCCACTTGAGGGTCTTGAGCTGGTTCAGGTTGGTGCCAAGCGCGCCGCGCTGCGACTTGGTGGCGTTGTACTCGAACTTGCCGGGGGTATCGAGGGCCGTCACCGAGCGGTCCACCGCGAGCAGCATCTGCGGGCGGGTCTCGTCGGACTCGGTGCCGATGCCGTAGCTGATCGCCGCGTTACGCGCCTTGGTGGTCGCGCGATCCATGTCGGCCCAGTTGGTCGACTCATAGCGGCCGCTGTCCGAGGCGCAG
>CAZYJB010000579.1:0-3720 GCA_964647675.1 uncultured Verrucomicrobiota bacterium
GATGGGCACCTCGGGGGTGTGCCGCTCATAAAATCCGGTGAAGGGCAGCTTGAACTCCGCACGGAACTGGTCGCGGCTCAGCGGCGGCCTCCCGGCCTGCTTCAACACGTGATTGGTCGCTTCCAGCACCGCCGGCAGATCGTCCACGAGCGTCCCCGACCAGTCGAAAATCACGTTGCGAATCACCCCGGCCAACCTAGCAAGACACCCCTCCCAGGCAATCCCGCCGCCGTTCCGCCGACTTTCCCGTTCCCCCGGCGTCCCGGACACCGTTTCATCCCGCGGCATGAACCGCATCCTCGTCCTCTTCGATTCTAAGTCGGGCAACACCGCGCGCATGGCAGACCTGGTCGCGGAGGGCGCCCGCCGCATCGCCGAAACGGAGGTCCGCCTCCGGTCGGTGGACGACGCAACTGCCGACGATGTGATCTGGTGCGACGGCCTGGCGGTGGGAAGCCCGACCAACATGGGGCTGCTCTCGTGGAAGATGAAGCGGTTCTGGGATGAGGTCATGGGCGAACATTGGATGCGCGTCGACGGCCGGATCGCGACCGCCTTCAGCAGCGCGGGCGCGTGGGGCGGCGGCATGGAGATCACCTGCCAGTCCATCCTCACCTTGATGATCAACTTCGGCTTCCTCGCCTTCGGCGTCACCGATTACGCGGCGAAGGGCATGACCCCCCACTACGGCGCGGTGGCCATGAAGGAACCGCGTGAACCGGAGGTCCAGGAATCCTGCCGCCTGCTGGGACAACGCCTCGCCGAATGGACCGCCGTCATGCGGCACGGTCGCGAGGCCGAACACCCGTCGCGGAAACAGGCGCAGCGGTTGTTCGCCTGCTAGTCGGCGGCGCTCGCCGTCGCGTGCCGGCGCCGAACAATTTCCGCGAAACGACTTTTGAATAAGGCACCACCTCGCCACTCTTGGAGCGTGTCCGCATCCTACGGAGATGCTCTGGAAAGCCCGCCAACACGAGTTTCGGTTCCCGCGCCCGACGCTGATCCTGGGGATCGTCAACGTCACGCCGGACTCATTTTCTGACGGCGGTCGCTTCCCCGACCCGGAGGCCGCTGTCGAGCACGGCCTTTCGCTGATCCGGGCGGGTGCCGACATGCTCGACATCGGGGGTGAGTCGACCCGCCCGGGCGCGGCACCGGTGGCGGAGGCTGAGGAACTGAGGCGCGTCCTCCCCGTGGTGGCCGCGCTCGCGCGCTCGACGTCGGTGCCTTTGTCCATCGACACCACCAAACCTTCGGTGGCCGAGGCGGCGATCGAGGCGGGTGCGTCGATCGTCAACGACGTGGGTGCCGCCTGGCCCGAATCACGCCTGGCGGGCGTGGCCGCCTCCACGGGCGCCGGGTACATCGCGATGCACATGCAGGGCCGACCGCAGACAATGCAGGTGAATCCGGTTTATGCCGATGTCACGCGGGAGGTGTTCCACTCCTTCGAGCTGATTCTCGACGGGTGCGAGCGCGCCGGGCTGAAGCGCGAGCAGGTGGCGCTCGATCCCGGGATTGGGTTCGGCAAGACACTGGCGCACAATTTGGAGTTGCTGGCGCGCATGGGGCTCTTTAGAGAGCTGGCGAGGCCGTTGGTGCTCGGCGTGTCACGCAAGTCGTTTCTGGGGAAGGTGGTGGGGGACCTCCCGGTCGCCGACCGGCTGGCCGGTGGCCTCGCCGCCACGAGCCTGGCGGTCGCCCGGGGAGTCTCGGTTGTCCGGACCCATGACGTCCGCGAAACGGTCCACGCGGTGCGCGTGGCCGAAGCCATAGCAGGGGTTCCAAGCGCATGATGTCGGTTATCCAGGAATGGTGGCGTGCCGCGGTGGAGATCGCCCTCCTCACCGCCGCCATCTATTACGCGCTGCGTTTTGTGCGCGGCACACGGGCGGCCCCAGTCCTCGTGGGCTTCCTGGCCTCGCTGTTCATGCTGTTCGCGCTCTCCGCCGTGCTCCGGCTCGAGGTGCTGCGGTGGCTGGTCGGCGCCGGTGCGGCGTTCATCGCGTTCGCGGCGCTGGTGATCTTTCAGCCCGAGATCCGGCGCATGCTGGCGCGGGTCGGAGATCTCCCGCTGTTCGCCACCGCGCGCGAGCGGCGTGAGAATCTCGAGACCATCGTGCAGGCGGCCGAACGCCTGTCCGAGGCGCGCATCGGTGCGCTCATCGCCATCGAACAATCCATCAGCCTCGCCGAAGCTGTCTCGCAACTGGGGGTCCCCATCGATTGCGAGGCCACGCCGGAGATGCTGGAAACAATCCTCTTCCCGAATAACGCCATCCACGACGGAGGCATCATCGTGCGCGGCGACCGCATCACCCACGCCGCCTGCATTTTTCCTCTCACGGAGCGCAGCGACCTGCGCAAGTCCCTCGGCACCCGCCACCGCGCCGCCATCGGGCTGGCCGAGGAAACCGACGCCGTGGTGGTGGTGGTCTCGGAGGAGACCGGCGCGATCTCCTATGCCTACAAGGATCAGTTCCAGAAGGGGGTCAATCCGGACGAGCTGCGTTCGTTCCTGAGCTCGATCTTCGTGCCCCAGGCGCGGCCTCAGTGGACTCCTTACCGCTGGCGCAAATACCTGCTGACCTGGGTCCGCCCCCGGTCCGCGGCTCGCGCCGCGCAGCCCAAGTGACCCATGCACTGGCGCCAGATCGTCCTCAATAATCTCTGGTGGAAGCTCCTGGCTTTCGCCCTGGCGGTCATGATCTGGTCCGGCGCCCAGAAGGTCGATGTCAGCCCGTTCACGGAACCGTTCCGTCCGCCGGAGGTCCGGTCCTTCCCCGACGTTCCCATCCGCATCGTGGCGCGCCCCGAACACCTGGGACCCGTGCGGGTCACTCCGGAGTCGGTGCGCGTCGACGTCGAGGGGGATCCGACCGCGGTCCGCCACCTGCTCCTCGAGGATCTGATGGCCTACGTCGAGCTGCCGGCGGAGTCCGGGACGCGGCCGGTGGAGGTGCGGCTGCCGCCCGGAATCAAACTGCTGCACCTCTCCCCGCTGCGGGTCGAGGTCAGTGCCGTGCCCCGGCTTTCCAAGGATGAGGCGCCGGTTCCGACCGGTCACGCCGCGTCCGCGGACCGGCCTCCGGGCGGTGCCTGAAGGGCTCGCCACGAGCGTCCTCCAGTTCCCCTTGAGTTCTGCCGATACCTAATCCGATCGCTTACGCATGAAACAGCCGCGCCGAATCTTTGGAACGGACGGAGTCCGGGGCACCGCCAACATCGAGCCCGTCACGGCGGAGACCATCCTGAAGCTGGGCTGCGCTGCGGCCCATGTCTTCAAGAACCTCGAGCAGACGCCGCGCGGCCGCGGCAAGCACCAGATCGTGGTCGGCAAGGACACGCGCCTCTCCGGGTACCTGCTCGAAAACGCGATCTCCGCCGGCATTCTGTCCATGGGAGTCGATGTCCTGTTCATCGGCCCCCTCCCCACTCCCGGCATCGCCTATGCCACCTGCTCGCTGCGCGCGGACGCCGGCATCGCCATCACCGCGTCGCACAATCCCTACGACGACAACGGGGTGAAGTTCTTCCGCTCGGACGGCTACAAGCTCGACGACGAGATCGAAGCGCAGATTGAGAACCTCGTGTTCAGCGGTGAGATCGCCAACATCCGGCCGCGCGCCAGCGCCATCGGCAAGGCGGTGCGCATCGCCGACGCCCTCGGCCGCTACATCGAACACGCCAAGAGCACCTTCCCGCGGGGCAGCACGCTCG
>CAZYJB010000580.1:0-3715 GCA_964647675.1 uncultured Verrucomicrobiota bacterium
GGCGGACCCAACGACTCCGGATCGCGTGGCGCGTTGATTCCGTCCACCTCCATCGACCAGTACGGCGCCACGCTCGCGTCCTGGTTCGGCGTGGCCGCGTCCGATCTGTCCTCCGTGTTCCCCAACCTTCCGAAATTCGGCACGTCCAACCTCGGGTTTCTCGGGTGAACCCGCACCCGGCACCCGGCACCGGGTACCCGGGGTAGGCCTGCGGCCAACCCCGGGCTGTGGATCGAATCCCTTCGGGATTCTTGGGGTGTTGCCCGACTCGCCGGTCGGAGCGGGCGAGCCACCGTGCTTGCTTCGCCGGACCGGCTCTTTCCACCAACCCCCTCGCCCCTCACCACCTCCCCCGGTGGCTCGACACCGCTTTCCCGACGGCGGTATCACCGCGCCGTGCAAATGCGCGTCACCTACTACCTCGAGGTGGTGTCCTCGTGGTGCCATTGGGCCGAACCCACCTGGGCGGAACTCAAACGCCGATATGCCGGAGTCGCCGCCTTCGACTGGCGCATCGCCCTCATGGACGCCTCGGGCCTGCCCACCTCGCGCGCGCAGGAGGATTGGTTCTACCGTCGCAGTGGCGTGATGGTGCGCTCGCCCTACATGTTGAACGGCGCGTGGCTGGAACCCGGCGTCACGGAATACCTCGCACCCAATGCCCTCGCGGAGGCCGCGCGCGACCTCGGCGCCGGCGACGATCGGGTGCGACTCGCACTGGCCGAAGCGGCCGTCCTCCGCGGGGAGAAGGTCGCGCGCTGGGAGGTCGCCGCCCCCGTCGCCGCCGCCGCGGCGGGAATCCCGCAGGAAGCCCTCCTCGCACGCGCGCGATCCGCCGAGATCGACCAGCGCCTGCGCGCGTCCACCGCCGAGTTCCATGCCCTGAAGGTCACCCAGCGTCCCACCTTCGTGATCGAAGACCAGATCGGCGACCGCGCGGTGTTCTCGGGACTCATCCAGCTCGAACCTCTCGTCGCGACCATCGAGGCCATGCGCGCGGACTGCGCCGCGTATGCTGCGTGGCGCGCACACTTCGGTGATCCGCCCGCGCAGTGAATGACTCCAGGACGGCGGCACAGCCGCCGCGCCGCATGCACGACGACACGTTTCATCCCGCGCGGTGCGTCGGTTGCGGCGGCGAGTTCGAGTTTGCCGCCGCTGCCGCGGGCACACGCGCCGCATGTCCGCACTGCGGCCTCGAGATCGAACTGCCGCGCCTGCCGGACCACCCGGATTCGGGTGATGCCTTCCCCGGCCCTGCCGGCCTCGACGCCAGCCGCATTGCGAGCGCCTTCACCGGCCGGGCCCCGCGCGGCACCAGCACATCGGCCTATCAGGCGGCCCTCTTCGCGGTGACCGTTCTGCTCCTGCTCCTGCCCCTCGGTTACCTCGCGCTCGTGGGCGGGCTCGCCGTCGGCCTCGTCGCCTTCGCCCTGCGCTGGTTCACCTGGGTGACGCGCTTCCTCGGCACCGATCAGTTCCAGGCAATCGCCGCGGTCGCGTATGTCCTCGGATTGTTCCTGGGCGGACTCATTCTCTTCTTCCTCGTGAAACCCCTCGTGGCCCCGCCACGTCGCCGCGCACCGGCCATCGCCCTCGACCCGGCCAGGGAACCCCTGCTCTTCGCCTTCCTCCACATGGTCTGCGACACCGTGGGCGCCCCGCATCCCGTCCGCGTCCAAGTGGACTGCCGGCTCAACGCCACCGCGCGCCGCACCTCACAGGCAGAAGCCACCGGTCCGCGCGGACTCGTCGTCACGGTGGGACTGCCCCTGATCGCCAGCCTTTCCCTGCGGCAGCTCGCCGGAGTCGTGGCCCACGAGTTCGCCCACTTCAACCAACGCGCCGGGATGTTGAGCACGCGCGTCCTCGGCGGCGTGAACGCCTGGCTCGAGCGCCTGGCCTACGGTCGCGATGCGTGGGATGACGCGCTCGAAACGTGGACCCAGGGCGCGCCCGACTGGCGGACCGCCGTGGTCGCCCACACGGCGACGGCCGGCGTCTGGCTCTCGCGGGCCCTCGTGAAAGTCCTGTACTACATCGGCCGCGCCGTCAGCACCGCACTGCTGCGCGAAATGGAGCGCGAAGCGGACCGGGTGCAGACCGTCGTTGCGGGATCGGAGGACTTCGCGAGGACCTGCGAGCAACTCGCGCTGCTGCAACAGACCGCGCGCGCGCATTACCGCGACCTGCGCGCCCGGTGGGAGATCACCCGCCAGTTGCCGGTCAATTACCCCAAGTCGCTGGTCGACGCCTGCGACGCGGTGCCGGAGGACAAGCGCGAGCGAATCGCCCAGACCCAACTCCAACACGAGGCGCGGCCAGCCTCGACTTTCGCCACGCATCCTCCACTCGCCGAGCGTCTCCGAAGTGCCGAACTGCTGGCGGCGCCCGGAGTCTTTCACCTCGAGGGATCCGCGCGCGCGCTGTTCCGCGACTTCGACGTGGTGTGCGAACGCGCCACACGCCAGCACTACGCCGAAGTGCTGCGTGTGCCGTCCGATCCGACTCGAGCCGGAGAGCAAACGAACCAGGTCAGCGGTATGGACGAAGGATCGGCGCCAGTTCCTTGAGCGTCTTCGCGGGCCAGTGCGCGCGCGGTGTCAGGATCGCGCACTTCAAAGCGCTGTGGCTCGGCCACTCCGTGGCGCCGGGAATGGTGGGAATCACCTCGGCAACCAGACGCCGCGCCGCCTCGGCGTTCGCCTGCAGATTCGCGAGCACCAGTTCCACCGTCACGTGGTCGTGCTCCTCGTTCCAGCAGTCATAGTCGGTGACCATCGCGGCCGTCGCGTAGGCAATCTCCGCCTCGCGCGCGCATTTGGCCTCGCCCAGGTTGGTCATGCCGATCACATCGAAACCGGCGGCGCGATGGGCGAGCGATTCTGCGCGCGTGCTGAATGCCGGACCTTCCATGCACACATAGGTGCCGCCGTCGTGGGACCGCAGCTTCAGCCGCTTCGCCGCAGCGAGCATGAGTCGCCGGAGTTCCTCCTCGATCGGGTGGGCGAAGGCGACGTGGGCCACGATTCCGCGTCCGAAGAAGGTGTGGGCCAGCGACTGTTTGGTGCGGTCGACGAACTGGTCGACGAAGACGAAGTCGCGCGGGCGATATTGCTTCTGCAGTGAGCCCACAGCGCTGACCGAGAGGATCCAACGCACCCCGAGGGAGCGGAGCGCCCAGATGTTGGCGCGATGCGGCAGTTCGCTGGGGAGCAGGCGGTGACCGCGTCCATGGCGCGGCAGGAAGATCACCTCGCGACCACCCAATCGCCCACGCAGGAAGGCATCGGACGGATCACCGAATGGCGTGCGCACCTTCACCCAGCGCGGCTTCTCGAGCCCGTCGATCTGGTAGAGTCCCGAGCCGCCGATGATTCCGATGGGGGGATAGTCCATGGCGCCCCGTGTTTAGCGGTCGGTCCTGGCCACGTCACGTCTCCGTAGCCGCCGCCGTGCAGGCGGCGCTTGACCGCTTCAGCAACCCCATTCGCCAACGCCTGTCAGCGCGGGCTGCACGCCCGCGGCTACGTTCGCCGCAGCCGCCGCCGTGCAGGCGGCGCTCGACCGCTTCAGCAACCCCATTCGCCAACGCCTGTCAGCGCGGGCTGCACGCCCGCGGCTACGTTCGCCGCAGCCGCCGCCGTGCAGGCGGCGCTCGACCGCTTCAGCAACCCCATTCGCCAACGCCTGTCAGCGCGGGCTGCACGCCCGC
>CAZYJB010000581.1:0-3714 GCA_964647675.1 uncultured Verrucomicrobiota bacterium
AAATGAAATTGATGCGCTGGTCATCGCCGCGCCCGATCACTGGCATGCGCCGGCAGGCATCCTCGCCGCGCAGGCTGGGAAGCACCTCTATGTCGAGAAGCCGCTGAGCCACAATCCGCGCGAAGGCGAGCAGCTCGTCGCCGCCGTGAAAAAGGCGGGCGTCGTCGGGCAGGTCGGACTTCAGCGGCGCTCGTCCGATTGGGTGATCGAGGCCATCGGACGCGTGCACCGCGGCGAACTTGGTCCGGTCCCCTTCGCGCGCGCCTGGTATGCCGCCAAGCGGGAAGGCATCGGACGCGGAAAGCCGGCGCCCGTGCCGGACTGGCTCGACTACTCGCTCTGGCAGGGCCCCGCCCCGGAACGCCCCTTCCGCGACAACGTGGTGCATTACAACTGGCACTGGTTCTGGCACTGGGGCACCGGCGAACTCGGCAACAACGGTGTGCACTTCCTCGACCTCGCCCGTTGGGGACTCCAGGTGGACTGCCCGAACCAGGTCAGCTCCGCCGGCGCTCGCTACGCCTACGAGGACGACCAGGAATCACCCGATGTCCAGGCGGTCACGTTCCAGTTCGACCGCTGCACCATCGCGTGGGAACACCGCAGCTGCATCCCGGTTGGCATCGAGGGCGAAGCCACGGGCCTCGCCTTCCACGGGCGCGACGCGACCATGATCCTTGGCCCGTCGGGCTATCGCATCCTCGGCAACGACGGCAAGGAACGCCTGCGCGCCGGTGGTGGCACGCCCACCCGCCCGCACGCCGACCAGTTCCTCGACTGCATTGAAACTCCGGGCACCACGCCGGCCTCGTCGATCGAAAGCGGTCACCTCAGCACGCTGTTGTGCCTGCTTGGCAACATCGCGCAACGCAGCGGTGAAACCGTCCACGTCGACGCGCGCACCCGGCAGCTCACCAGCGGCTCGCTGCGCCGCCGCCACTGGAGCCGCGAATACCGCCGCGGCTGGGAACCCTCCGCCTAACCCGACGCGCGGCCGTGGAACGTCCGGACCTCGCCGAGCTCTTCGCGGACACGGACTACGCGCATCGCCTGCGCGTCAGCCGGCGTCATCCCGCGGATTTCTTCGCGGAGGCGCAATGCGCGGACACCGAGACGCTGGGCGCGCGACGTCGCCAACTCAGCGATCAGGCATCCCGCTACGCACCCTGCCTGCCCGCCGAAGCACTGCCGGCGCTGCGCGAGACGGCCGGGCTTTTCGGGGAATGGGGTGTCGCCCTCGAACACGCGGGGCGAGCGGACGACTCGCAGGCGCTGCTTGCATCGCTGGGCGCCGCGACGTTGGCGGACCTTGTCTGGCTGGGCACCGGCGATGCGGCGCCCGCGCCGCGCATGGTGGCGGGCGCGGTTTGTTTTCCGTCGGCCTGGGACCCCGCCGAGAAGCTCGGCCTCCCCCTCGCCGGAATCCATGGCGTCGTTCCCGGCCTCAACCAGGAGCTGGGCACCGCCCTCGACACCTTCCTCACCCGCCTGCCTCCTGGCGTCGCGTGGTGCCGCGCGAACTGGGGACTCACCGCCTCACCCGATCTCGATCAACACCCCGCACGCCAACTTCCGCGTCTGGACGCAATGCCGCGCCTCGACCAGGTATGGGTCCGCGTCGAGCACCAGGCGCTCATCGCGCAACCCGCGAGTGGCAGCGTCCTGTTCGCCATCCGCGTCGAGGTCCTCGCGTTGCGTGACCTGTGCCGCGAACCGCGCCAGGCACACGGCCTCGCGCGTGCGCTCGCGTCGATGCCGGAGCCCATGGCGCGTTACAAGGGATTGGCGGACGCCCGCCCGGCGCTCGTCGCCGCGCTCGAGCGGGAGGCCGGAGAGGGCGCCGGTTAGAAGCAATACTGATTGTATTCGCATTTTCGGTTGCTGCGGATTTCAGGGAACACGACTCCGGGAGACGCCCGAAGGCGCAGCGCACACCGCGCTGGAGATCGATTTGTTAAGTGTTTATAACAAATGAGTTATGAATACAATGTCGACTCGTTTGAACCCCCGAAGTTGGCCAAGAATGCGTTGACACCACCCCCCTCACTGTTAGCGTTGCTTCACCAAGAAGCGGGAAACGCCCGCAGTATCTCTCACCTGCCTTGTTGAGGCAGGACTGGAACAGCAACTTATGGCAACGAAATCGAGCTCCAAGGCCTCAGCCAAGGGCAAGTCCCCCAAGTACGTTTACGTGTTCGGCGCGAAGAAGTCCGACGGTGACGGGTCCATGAAGGCCCTCCTCGGCGGCAAGGGCGCGAACCTCGCGGAGATGAGCCGCATCGGGCTGCCGGTGCCTCCCGGATTCACGGTCACGACCGAGGTCTGCACCTATTACTACGACCACAAGCGCACCTACCCCGTGCAGCTCGAGGCGCAGTCGCGCGAGGGCATCGCGTTCGTCGAGAAAATCATGGGCACGAAGTTCGGCGACACGAAGGCCATGCCGTTGCTGGTCTCCGTGCGTTCAGGTGCGCGTGATTCCATGCCGGGCATGATGGACACCATCCTCAACCTCGGCCTCAACGACGCGACCGTCGTGGCGCTGGTGGCGGCCACCAAGAACGAGCGCTTCGCCTGGGATTGTTACCGCCGTTTCGTGCAGATGTACGGCGACGTGGTGATGGGCGTGCAGAAGCGCGCGGGCGAGGATCACGAGCCGTTCGAAGTGGTGATCCACGCGCTCAAGCACGAGCGCTATCACCAGGACATCGAGGACACCAAGCTGACCGTGGGCGACCTGCAGGAGCTGGTCGCGCGCTTCAAGGCGCTCATCAAGGAGCGCGTCGGCCGCGAGTTCCCGCAGGACCCCTGGAAGCAGCTCTGGGGCGCCATGGGCGCCGTGTTCGGCTCGTGGATGAACGACCGCGCCATCGTCTACCGCCGCAAGTACAACATTCCGAGCGAGTGGGGAACCGCCGTGAACGTGCAGGCGATGGTCTACGGCAACACGGGCGAGACCTCCGGTTCCGGCGTCGCGTTCACGCGCAACCCGGCCAACGGCGTGAAGGAATTCTACGGTGAATTCCTTATGAACGCGCAGGGGGAGGACGTCGTCGCCGGCGTGCGCACGCCCGAGCCCGTGGCCGAGCTGAAGAAGCAAATGGCCAGCGCCTATCACGAGCTGGACCGCATCCGCACCACGCTCGAGAAGCACTTCAAGGACGTGCAGGATTTCGAGTTCACGATCCAGGAGGGCAAGGTGTTCATGCTCCAAACGCGAAACGGAAAGCGCACCGCCATGGCGGCGCTCAAGTTCTCGATGGACATGTGCAAGGAGAAGCTCATCGACTGGGAGACCGCGGTGATGCGCAATCCCGCCGACCAGCTCGAGCAGCTCCTCGCGCCGGTGTTCGATGCGGCCGACGTCCGGAAGGCGCAGACCCTTGCCACCGGCCTCCCGGCCGGACCCGGCGCTGCCTGCGGCAAGGTTTATCTGAACGCCGACCGCGCGGTGATCGCGGCCGAGAAGGGTGAGAAGGTCCTGCTGGTCCGCATCGAGACCTCACCCGAGGATTTGCGCGGCATGATCGCCGCCGAGGGCATCCTGACCGCACGCGGTGGCGTCTCCTCGCACGCCGCGCTGGTGGCGCGCCAGATGGGCAAGGTCTGCGTCTGTGGCGCCGCGGCGCTCGACGTCAACTACGAGACCAAGACCATCAGCGTCGCCGGACAGAAGATCGCCGAGGGCGATTACCTCTCGATCGATGGCACGGC
>CAZYJB010000582.1:0-3714 GCA_964647675.1 uncultured Verrucomicrobiota bacterium
CTGGCTGCTGGCCCGCCTGGGCAAGGCCATCCTGAAGGTCGGCGGCAAGATCAAGGGCATCGCGCAGAAGCTGCTGAAGAAGATCAGCGGCGCGGTCAAGAAGGCGAGCGCCAAGCGCAAGGCCAAGGGCCGGGTGAAGGCCAGGGCGAAGGCGCGGTCCACCTGGTGCGCAGGTTCGTCGCCGGCTTCCCTTTTCAGGCGCTCGGCAAAGCGCGCGGCACACGCGCGCGCGAACTCGCCGTTGAAGAGGGCGAGGGCCTGTGGCGCCACGGTGGTCTGCGCACGCGCGGCGCAGCTCTGGTTCATCGGCGCGGCGTCGAAGACTTCCAGGAACGGGAAAGTGAGCGTGCGCCGTTGGAAGAGATAGAGGCTGCGCCGGTGTGCGTCGGCCTCGCTGCCGGTGCCCCAGCTCAGGTCCTTGTCGTTGTTCGGGAACTCGACATTGATGCCCGCGGGTAGCGGCGCGTAGACGCCAGGACCGCCCATGGTGGGATTCATCGTGCCACTCACGGCAAGGAAGGTGTCGCGGATGGCCTCGCCATCGAGCCGGCGCCGAGGGGCGCGCCAGAGCAGGCGGTTGGTCGGGTCTTTCGCTAAGGCGTCGGCGTCGGATGAGGACGCGCGGCGCCAGGCGTCACTGGTGAGGATGTGGCGGTGCAGGTTTTTCAGCGACCAGCCGTCGGCGATGAAGCGGTTGGCTAGCCAGTCGAGCAGCTCGGGATGCGTGGGACGACGTCCGTTACGGCCGAGGTCCGAGGGCGTGGCGACGAGGCCCACGCCGAAGTGATGGTGCCAGACGCGGTTCACGATGACGCGCGCGGTGAGCGGGTGGTCCGGCGAGGTGAGCCAGCGCGCGAGCGCGGCGCGCCGATGTTCGGGCGAGGGTTCGCCACCACGCAGCATCGCGGTAATGAAGCCGGGCGGGATCTCCTCGCCCGGGCGCGACGGTTCGCCGCCCTGGAGCAGTCGTACGGGCGTCGCGCCACCGGTGACGATCTCCACCTTGGGCTCGTGGAAACGGGCGCGCTGCTCGAGCGGCTTGAGGGTGGTGTCGATTCGGGCGAGGGCGCCCGGGTGGTCCTTTTCCACGCGCTTCTTCACCGCGTCGTCGTTCGGTTCTTCAGCGCCCTCCTTTTCCAACGCTTCCCGCGCGGCGCGAAGCAGGGCATCGCGCTCGCCGCGCAGGCGTGTGAGTTCGATGGTCTCGGCCTGATGGGCGGCGGTGACGAACGCGGGCTCGGGAGGCGCGAGGTTCAGACGGCGCGTCTCACGCTGTGCGCCGCCGAAGAACGACTGCATGGCGAAGTAGTCGCGCTGCGAGATGGCATCGTATTTGTGATCGTGACAGCGCGCGCAACCGAGCGTCATGCCCAGGAAAACCGCACCGGTGGTGTCGGTGGCGTCGTTGAGGAAATCGGCGCGCTGCTTCTCGGGTTCCTTCGACATGCCGTCCCAAGCGCCCAGCCGCGCGAACGCCGTCGCAATCCAGGCCTCGGGGTCGTCGGGGAACAGTTCATCACCGGCGATCTGTTCCTGCACGAAGCGGTCGTAGGGCTTGTCGGCATTGAACGAGCGCACGACGTAGTCGCGGTAGCGCCACGCCAGCGGGCGGACCTTGTCGTCCTCGTACCCGTCGGATTCGCCGTAGCGCACGAGGTCGAGCCAATGGCGCGCCCAGCGCTCGCCGTGGCGCGGGTCGGCCAGCAGCTTGTCGACGAGCGCGGCATGGGTCGACGTGGACTCCGGAGAGCGAGGGTTGCGAAGGAATTCCGCCGCGTCCTCGGGCGTGGGCGGCATTCCCACCAGATCAAAGTAGGTGCGTCGCAGCAGAGTGCGTGCGTCTGCCGCGGGCACGGGCGTGAGGCCCTCTGCTGCAAGCCGGGCCTCGAGGAAGCGGTCGATCGGGTGCGCTGCGCGGCCTTCAGGCACCGGGACGTTGCGTGGCGGTTGAAAGGCCCAGTAGTCATCGCGCTCCGGCCATGGCGCACCCGCGTCGATCCACTGACGAAGGCGCGACAGCTCCTCGGTTGTCAGCCGCGCGCCTGTCGGCGGCATCTGCTCGTCCGGGTCGTGCGAGAGGACGCGCCGCAGCAGTTCGCTCTTCTCTGCTGCGCCCGCGACGATGGCCGCGCCCGACTTCCCGCCGCGCAAGGCTGCGGCTTTGTCGTCCAACCGCAGTTCGCTCTTCTGCGTCTCCGGGCCGTGGCATTTGTAGCAGTGCACGGCGAGCAGTGGCTTCACGTCGTCGTGGAAGCTCACCTGCGCGCCGGCGGACGCTGCGGTCACGAGCAACGGCAGCGGCGACAGGCACTGCAGAAGCCACTTCTTCATGCCAAGGCCGGCGTGATGAGTTGGCCGCCGTTCTCGGTGAGGCGATGGTGGCGCCCGTTGAAGTAGAAGGTCAGCGCCATGTCGTCGAGGCCGAGGAGGCGCAGGATGGTCGCGTGGAGGTCGCGCATGTGGTACGGCGACTCGATGGCGCGATAGCCGAGTTCGTCGGTGGCCCCGATCACCGTGCCTGCGCGGACGCCGGCGCCGGCGAGCCACATCGTCTGGGCGCCGGGATTGTGATCGCGACCGGTGCCGCCCTGCGAAATGGGCATCCGTCCGAACTCGCTCAGGCCCACGACCAGGGTGTCGGCGAGCATCCCGCGTTGTTTCAGGTCGCGCAGCAGGCCGGCAACCGGGCGGTCCATGCTTTTCGAGCACTTGCGATGGCCGTCCTTCAGGTTGCTGTGTGCGTCCCAGGCACCGCCACACTGCGCGGAACCGCTGTAGATCTGCACCACCCGCACGCCGCGTTCGACGAGACGGCGCGCGAGCAGGCACTTGCGCCCGGTGTCCTCGCAGTCGGGATCATCGAGGCCGTAGAGCCGGCGGGTTTCGTCGCGTTCGGCTTCGAGGTTCACGGCCTCAGGCATCGTCTCCTGCATACGCAACGCGAGATCGTAGCTGGCCATGCGCGCGTAGAGCGTCGAGTCCTCCTCGCGACCGTGCAGGTGACCGCGGTTGAGCGTGCGGAGGAATTCGAGGCTGCCCTGCTGCGCCGCGGGCGGAAAATCGGCGGGGGCATCGAGGTGCAGGATCGGCGTCGTGCCGCTGCGGAGGTAAGTCCCCTGGTGGTTGGCACCGAGGAAGCCTGCGCCCCAGTTGTCCGGTCCGCCGTTCACGAGCGCGTTCTTCTGCACCATGACGCAGAAGCCGGGCAGGTCGGGGTTCTCGGTGCCCAGGCCGTAAAGCACCCAGGCACCGAGCGAGGGCAGTCCCTGCTGCGTGCTGCCGGTGTTCAGCTGAAAAATGGCGGGCGTGTGGCTGTTCGAATCGCAGGTGAGCGAGCGGATGAAGCAGAGGTCGTCCACGCACCCGCCGAGTTCGGGGAACAGTTCACTCACGTCCATGCCGCACTGGCCGCGCCGCGTGAACCGATAGGGACTGCGCATGATGGGCGAACCGTCCTTGCCCCCGAAGAAAGTCTTCACCTCGCCGACACCGGGCAGGATCTCCGGCGTGAGTTTCCGGCCGTCGTAACGGTCGAGCGCGGGCTTCGGATCGAAGGTATCCATCTGGCTCATGCCGCCCTGGGTGACGAACAGGATGAGCGATTTGGCCCGGGGCGGAAGCATCGGCCGCTTCGGCTTGGGCAGGTCGGCGGTGACGGCAGCGAACGAAGGCGCGAGCGCCGCCGTCGCGGCAGCGGCGGACGTGGCGAGGAAG
>CAZYJB010000583.1:0-3709 GCA_964647675.1 uncultured Verrucomicrobiota bacterium
CCTCGAAGTTGTAGCCGTTCCACGGCATGAACGCGACGAGCACGTTGCGGCCGAGCGCGAGTTCGCCGTTCTCGGTGCACGGACCGTCCGCGATGACCTGGCCCTTCTTCACCGAGTCGCCCTTGGCGATGAGGGTTTTCTGGTTGATGCAGGTCGCAGCGTTCGAGCGCATGAATTTGCGCACGCTGTAGACGAAGACGCCGTTGCCGGGGTCGTTTTTGATGCGCTTCTTGGTCTCGGGGAGCTTGCCATCGTGGGTGATGATGACCTGGCTGCCGGTGACGGAAGCGACCTTTCCGCTTTCCTCCGCGACGAGGACGGCGCGGGAGTCGCGGGCGACACGCTCCTCGAGGCCGGTGGCCACGAAGGGCGCCTCGGTGACGAGGAGCGGGACCGCCTGGCGTTGCATGTTCGAACCCATGAGCGCGCGGTTGGCGTCGTCGTGCTCAAGGAACGGGATCAGCGAGGCGGCGACCGAAACGAGCTGTTTCGGCGACACGTCCATGTAGTCGATCTGCTTGGGCTCGGCGTCGATGAAGTCGCCCTTGCGGCGGCAGGTGACGCGTTCGGTCTGGAAATTGCCCTTCTCATCGATCGCCGCATTGGCCTGGGCGATGACGTAGTTCTCGTCGCGGTCGGCGGTGAGATACTCCATCGCGGTGGTCACGCGCCCGTGCTCGACCTTCCGGTAGGGGGTCTCGATGAAGCCGAAGTCGTTGATGCGCGCGAAGGTCGCCAGCGAGGCGATGAGGCCGATGTTGGGGCCTTCCGGCGTTTCCACGGGGCAGATGCGTCCGTAGTGGGACGGGTGCACGTCGCGCACTTCGAATCCGGCGCGATCACGGGACAGACCCCCGGGCCCGAGCGCCGAGAGACGACGCTTGTGCGTGATCTCGGACAGCGGGTTGATCTGGTCCATGAACGGGCTGAGCTGGGATCGTCCGAAGAAGTCGCGGATGACCGCGGACAGCGCCTTCGGATTGATCAGCTTCTGGGGCGTCATGGTGTCCATGCTCTGGTCGAACAGAGTCATGCGTTCCTTCACCAGACGCTCGGTGCGCGCCAAGCCGACCCGGCACTGGTTGGCGAGCAGTTCGCCCACCGTGCGGACGCGGCGGCTTCCCAAGTGATCGATGTCGTCCAGGCTGCCCTCGCCCTTTTTGAGCATGAGCAGGTAGCGGGTGGCCGCGATGAGGTCCTGCTTGGTGAGGATCCGTGAGTCCTGCTTGTCGGGCAGGCCGAGCTTCTGATTGATCTTGTAGCGTCCGACGCGACCGAGGTCGTAACGCTTGGGGTCGAAGAAAAGCCGTTTGATCAGGGCGCGCGCGTTGGCCGCGGTCGGCGGATCGCCCGGGCGCAGGCGGCGGTAGATGTCCTTCAGCGCCTCGTCCTCATTGCGTGTGGGATCCTTCTTGAGGCACTTGATGACGATGCCGTCGTCGACGGTGGTGTCGACCACCTTGATGCGGTTGACGCCGAGCTCGGCGATCTGCTTCACGACCACCTTGGAGAGCGGCTCGAAGGCGCGGGCCACGACGATGCCCTTGTCGAGGTCCATGGCATCCTCGATGAGGACCTTGTTCTGGATGTCGTCCAGGGCCTCGGCCTGCTTCACCGAGAGCTCCTCGATATCGTAAAAGAGACGCAACACCTCGTGGTCGGTGCCGCGGATCTTCTCATCGCCCTTTTCCTTGTCGTCGAGGAAGGCCAGCGCACGGAAAAAGGTCGTGACGAGGAATTTTCGACGGCGTTTCTTGCGGTCGAGATAGACGTAGAGCAGGTCGCTGGTGTCGAACTGGGCCTCGTACCAGGACCCGCGGTCCGGGATGATGCGGAAGCCGTGCAGCATCTTTCCATTGGCATGCTGCGTGGCCTCGAAGGCGAGACCGGGGGAGCGATGGAGCTGACTGACAATGACGCGCTCGGCGCCGTTGATGACGAAAGTGCCCTGCGGCGTCATCAGCGGGAGTTCGCCCATGAACACCTTTTCCTCCTTGATGCCGGCCTCCTCCTCCAAGTGGAAGGTGACATGGAGCGGTGCGCCGAAGGTGAGGCCCTCACGGATGCAGTCGAGCCAGTCGATCTTGGGGTCGCCGATCTCGTAGGAATGGAACTTGAGCACGACCTTGCCGTCGTAGCTTTCGATAGGGAAGACTTCAGTAAAGACCGCCTGCAGCCCGGTGTTCTTCCTGCGGGAGGGAGCGACGTCGCGCTGAAGGAATTCCTCGTAAGAATTGACCTGAAGCTCGATCAGGTTCGGGGGGGCGATGACCTCGCGGATTTTGCCGAAGTTGGTCCGTTCCGTCGCGCGGTGTGCCATGGTGATGGGGGCTAGGGTCTGGGGCATGTGCCGACCGATTACAACGTCCCGGGCGGAGAACAAAAAAGCAGGAGCCCGGCCGGCGCCGGCTGCCCGCTTTGCTAGTTTTGGCCCTGTGTGCCCCTCCGCCCGGGACGGCAATCGGACACAACCAGGGATGGTTGCCCGCCTGACCAACAGAATCAAAACGCGGGGACGGCAGGCGTACCGTCCCCGCGCGTGAGCGGAATACTACTTGATTTCCACCTTCGCGCCAGCCTCCTCGAGCTTCTTCTTGGCAGCGTCGGAGTCGGCCTTGTTGGCGCCTTCGAGGATCGGCTTCGGAGCCTCCTCGACGAGCTTCTTGGCTTCGGCGAGTCCGAGGCCGGCCTTGATCTCGCGCACGACCTTGATGGCGGCGATCTTCTTGTCCGCAGGAACGGACACGAGGATCACGTCGAATTCGGTCTTGGCCTCGGCGGCGGGGGCAGCTCCGCCACCCGCGGCGGGTGCGGCGGCGGCGACGGCAACCGGGGCCGCGGCGGAAACGCCCCAGTCGGCCTCGAGTTTCTTCACCAGCTCGGCCACTTCGATGACCGTGAGCCTGCCCAATTGTTCAGCGATTACGTTGATGTCAGCCATGGTGCTTTCAGTCTCGTCGCCGCCCGCAGCCGCGGGCGAATTGTGCGGAAGAGCCCTTCCGTCGACGATTTACTCTTTGGTTTTGGTTGCTCCCGGCGTGCCCGCGAAGGCGCGCCGGGAAAGGGGATGAAATGCCGGGTTGCAGGTGATCACCGCGACCGTGCGGGTCAGTCCTGCTTGGAGGCCTTGGCATTGAGCACGCGGGCGAGGCTGGCAGCGGGCTCGTTGAGAGTGCGCACCAGCTTTCCGGCGGGCGCCTGAAGGAGGCCGAGCAACCGGCCGCGCAGGACCTCGATCGAAGGCAGGTCTGCCAGAGCGGTCAGCGACGCGGCGTCGAGTCGCTGATTGTCGAGAAAGCCGAACCGCACCTTGGGGCGCTCGAATTCGGCCGAGAAAGTCTTCAGGACCTTGGCGACGGCGGAAATGTCCCGAACTCCGGTGACCACGGCGGTCTGGCCGGACAGGGCCGCCCCGAGATCAGCGACCCCGGCCTCTCCGGCCGCGATCTTGAAGATGGTGTTCTTCACCACGTGAATCTCAGCGCCGGACTGCCGCAGACGCTTCCGCAACTCGCTGAAATGCTGGACCTTGAGCCCCGTGTAATCCGTAACGATGAAAAACGGGGACTTGTTGAGACGGCCGAGGTACTCGGCGCTGATGAACTGCTTCTCTGGGCGCATGGGAGGAAAAGGGAGGGGGGTTAGCCGATGGTTTCGCGCGTGTCGAGGTGGATGGCGGGGCTCATGGTCGCCGACAGGACGCAGGTCC
>CAZYJB010000584.1:0-3703 GCA_964647675.1 uncultured Verrucomicrobiota bacterium
GATCCCGGTCTATGAGAAGGCGGACTGGGCCAAGGGCTACGACGTCGTCGTGCACAACGAGTGCTTCTCGGACGAGAAAGAGGTGTCGTGGCAGGAGCAGATCCTCAAGCCGCACCGCGAAGGCGTGCCTGCGGTGGTCATCCATTGCGCGATGCACAGCTACCGCGCGCCGTCCGACGAGTGGTTCAAATTCTGCGGCGTCACCTCCCACCGGCACGGATCGCACTTCGCGTATCCCATGAAACTTCAAAAGGCCGATCACCCGATCGTCCTCGGCCTCCCCCAGACCTGGGAGACCGGCAAGGAGGAACTCTACAACATCGAGAAGGTGTGGCCCACCGCCATCCCCCTGGCCTCCGGCTATTCGCACGAGACCAAGCGCGACGAGGTCAACGTGTGGATCAACACCTACGGCAAGGGACGCGTGTTCGGAACCACTCTCGGTCATTACAATCACACCATGGAAAGCCCGTGGTTCCTCGACCTCGTCGCGCGCGGCATCCTCTGGGCGTGCGACCAGCTCGGCGAGGACGGCAAGCCCAAGCCCGGCTACGGGCCGGTGCCCGCCAAGCCCTGACGCGTCCCGGGAAACCCTCCCTGGCCCTCTCGAACAAGGTCACGGTCCGGGCGGCGCCTCACCGCGTTGCTCCGGGCCGGACCCTCTCCTCCGACCCCGTCCCGAGCCATGCCCCTGTCCGACCCCGCCGTCACCCGCGCCTTCCTCGAATCGCACCTGCCCGACACGCTGGATCTCCTCCGCGAACTCGTCGGCATCAACAGTTACACGGCCAATCGTGACGGCGTGAATCACCAGGCCCGCGTCACGGCGCGCCGCTTCGAGGAACTGGGATTCGCCGCCGAATTCGTGCCGCATGCGGATCCCGCCTGCGGCGATCACCTGGTCATGACGCATGCCGGACGCGGGCCCTCCCCGCTCACCATCGCGCTGATCTCGCACCTCGACACCGTGTTCCCACCCGAAGAGGAAGAGCGGAACCAATTCCATTGGCAACGCGAGGGCGATCGCATCTACGGCCCGGGAACCAACGACATCAAGGGCGGCACGGCCATGATGCACCTCGTTCTACGGGCCCTGCGCGGGCTGGATGCGGACGCGTTTCGCGCCGTCACCTGGAAGCTGCTTTGGAACTCGTCGGAGGAGACCCTGTCACGCGACTTCGGCGAGGTCTGCCGGCGCCAGCTGGACCCGTCGCGGACGCTCGCCGCGCTGGTGTTCGAGGCTGAGGGCCGCCCGCGCGGGACGCCCGCCCTGGTGGTCGCGCGCAAGGGAAGGGCCACCTTCCGCCTCCACGTCGAGGGTCGCGCCTCCCACGCAGGTGCCCAACACACACGCGGCGCCAACGCCATCACCCAGCTCGCGCGGACGGTCGAACGGGTGGCGGGACTGACCGACCATTCGCGCGAGCTGACCTTCAACGTCGGCACGATCCGCGGCGGTGTCGCCGTCAACCGCGTCCCCCACGAGGCATCGGCCGATCTCGAGATGCGCGCCTTCGCGCAGGACGTCTACCAGGACGGCATGAACGCCCTGCTGGCATTCGCGGGTCCGGGCGAGGTGCGCAGTGCGGCCGACGGACACCCGTGCCACGTGCGCGTCGAAGTGCTTTCGGAGAGCCCGCCGTGGCCGCGCAATCCGCGCACCGACGCGCTGTTCGCGGGCTGGGCCGCCACCGCTCGCGACCTCGGCCTTCCCCTCGAGTTCGAGGCCCGCGGCGGGCTCAGCGACGGCAACTGGATTTGCGACCGGTACCCGACGCTCGACGGCCTCGGACCGCACGGCGACAACGATCACTGCTCCGAACGCAGCGCCGATGGCTCCAAGCTTCCCGAGTACGTGCTCGTCTCGTCGTTCGCGCCCAAGGCGCTGCTCAACACCACAGCCCTCGCTCGACTCATCCGGGCGAACGTCGCGATGGCGTGAGGGACCTCGCCGTTCGGAGCCGGCGAGCCACCCGGACGGTCGGCTTCACGAATCCAGATACTCGTCGTGGGGATCGAAGGGCGGCACCGGAATGTTGAGCAGTCGCAGCGGTCCCACAGCCCGGTGCCGGCACCCGGGAAGAATCATGACCGCGGTGAGCGGGCGCACCGGGACGCGTTCGCCGTCGAGTTCGAGAAACCCTTCACCGTCGAGGATCACGTAGATCTCGGTGGTCTTCTGATGGTGATGCCGTTCCGCGTCGGCCTTGATCTCCACGAGATGCACCGAGGCCGGAGCTCCGGGCAGATCGCCGAACGCACGCCGAGCGGTGCCGCAGGGACAGGGTACCGGCCGGATCTCGTCGAGTCGGGCCACCCGGTAGCGTGCTGTGGACATGGAAGAGCTTCGGAGGGTCCCGTTCGCCTCGCGCCTTCCACGCCCCACGGGACCGGCAGGGCACTCAGCGCCGTTTGCGGCGCGACGGGGCCGCGAAATAGCCGCCCTTCCCGACGGGACCGCCGCGCACGCGCCCGGTCGGCAGCGCATTCTTGCGTCCCTCGTCGAGCACGATCGAGTAGCGGTACTCGAAGCCCTCGAGCTTCACGCGCTCGATCTTCTGGCGGATGTACTTTTCGATCGCCTCCACCTTGGGCGCATCCTCGGTGAGCATCAGCGTCAGGGCATCTCCCGTGGCCTGCGCACGGCCCGTGCGGCCAATGCGATGCACGTAATCCTCGGGATGCTCGGGCACGTCGTAGTTGATGACATGGGTGACATCGGCGATGTCGAGGCCGCGCGCCGCGATGTCGGTGGCCACCAGCACCTCGAAGCGCCCTTCGCGGAAGCCGTCGAGCGCCTGCTGCCGTTCACGCTGCGTGCGGTCCGAATGGATCGCTGCCGCCTTGTGGTCCTTCTGCTTGAGGAGCCGCTGGATGTTGTCCGCGCCGCGCCGCGTGCGGCAGAAGATGATCACGCTTTCCCAGTGGACCTCCTCCAGCAGCGCGAGGAGGAGTTCGCGTTTCTGGAGTTCCGCCACCGGGTAGAGCACGTGTTTGACCGTCTCGGCCGGGGATCGTCGCTGCCCGATCTCGATGGTGGTGGGTTCGTGCATGGCCCACTTGATGAGGCTTTCGATCTCGGGCGGCACGGTGGCCGAGAAGAGCATCGTCTGCCGTTTGCGCGGACACTCGCCGACGATGCGTTTCACATCCGGCAGGAATCCCATGTCCAGCATGCGATCCGCCTCGTCGAGAACGAGGTACTTCACGTGATTCAACTGAAGCGCGCGCTGGCGGAGGTGATCCAGCAGGCGGCCGGGCGTGGCGACGAGCACGTCGATGCCGCGCCGGAAGGCGTCACGTTGGCGCTCGTAACCCACGCCACCGTACACCACCACGCCGGTCAGGTTCGTGTGGCTCGCCAGCTTGCCGAGCATCTCCCCTGTTTGCCCCGCCAACTCACGCGTGGGCTCGAGCACGAGCACCCGCGGGCCAGGCGCATGTTCGCCGAGCAGATGCAGCAGTGGCAGCCCGAAGGCGGCGGTCTTACCGGTTCCGGTCTGAGCGGATCCGATGACGTCTCGACCTTCGAGAATGAGGGGGATGGCTCGGGACTGGATCGGCGTCGGTTCGCGGTACTCGAGGTCCCGCACCGCTTCGAGCAAGGGGGCACTCAGGCCCAACTTCGCAAAAGGCACGGTGCGGTTCTATCGCACCCACGCCCACACGCAAAGCTTCTCCTCCACCCCCCACGGTCCCTAAC
>CAZYJB010000585.1:0-3698 GCA_964647675.1 uncultured Verrucomicrobiota bacterium
GGTCCGTTGATGCGGCCCAGGCAGGTGGGGCGAGCCGTCCCGGCCGAGCCGCCTTTTCGGTCAGCCCAGCCGGAACGAAATGCGTTGAATCACCTGGCTGCCGAAGCTCGCCTGCAGCCGCTGCAGGATCTCGCGCTGGCGGTAGCGCACGATCTCGGACAACCACACACTCGAGTCCACCTGCACGAAGAGTGTGCCGTGGCGGATTCCGACCGGCTGCGCATGCGACGCGATGTTGGGGTCGAGCAGGTGGTTCCAGACCTTTACGATCTCGGTCTCGGCCTTCCGCCGGTCCAGGCGCAATCCGGACAGAACGTTTTTGACGACGTCCGACGCGCTGCGCCGCCGGTCGGCCATGGCGCGTTCCGCCGAATGCAGGTCGACCCGGCGCCAGTCGGTAAGAATCCCGCGTCGCGCGTACTCGCGTTCAACCTCCCGCGGCGTCCTCGACGGTCGCGGGTTCGGTGACGGGGCTGCGGGAGGTGTGCTCATCCAGAACCAGGACGCCGTGCGGCGGCAGGTCGTAGGCTCCACGCACGGTCGCGCCGGTCAAGAAGTCATGCATGGGTTTGAGCAGGTTGATGCGCACCGGCGTGGTCGCGTGGTTCAGCAGGAAATAGATGCGGGTGCCCTCTTTCTCGCGCATGCCCACCTCGATGCCCGCCGGGACCTTCAGCAGCGGATGCAGGCTGCACAGGTTCCGCAGCCAGTCCACCAGGTCGAGGTAGAACGCCGCATGACTCACCGTGCCCAGATAGAGCGCGCGGCCCAGACCGTACTGGTTCTGGGTCATGGCCGGCCGGCCGGCATAAAAATCCTTCGCATAGACGGCCAGGATCTGGCACTCGCGCGGCTCGATCACATCAGCCCACCAGCGCACCGGGTGCATCTGGCTGATGTGGAAGTCGCCCTTCGGATTCATGTGGTTGTCCGCATCCGGCTGGAGCGGGTCGAACTCGATGACCTCCATCCCGAAAAGATCGGTCATGAAGAGCGGGACACCGGTCGTCGGCACCATGTGATGCTCATCGACCAGTCCGGTGTTGCAGGTGGCGAGCAGCGTGCCGCCATTCTGCACGTAGAGTTTCAACAGGTCCGTCTCTCCCGCGGCGAGCACGTGCACGGACGGCGCGATCACCAGCTTGTAGCGCGACAAGTCCTCCGACGGACGCGCGAAGTCGACCGGGATGTTGCGGTCGTGCAGCGCCTTGTAGAACAGCAGGTAGTGCTCGCGCTGGTGGAACAGACTCGTCGGCTGCTGGGGCTGCTTCTGCGTCCACTCGTTCTCGTGGCTATACAGGATGCACACCTCGGGCTGCACGCGCGAACCCTCGAGCACCGGACTCAGCAGGCGCAGTTCCTCGCCGACCTGGCTGACCTCCTTGTACACGCGGTTGTCGCCCCGCCCATCATGGCTGAGCACGCCACCGTAAAACTTCTCCGGCCCGAAGCGCGGTTGGCGCCAGAAGAAGTACAGGATGCCGTCCGCGCCGCGCGAAATGGCCTGGTAGGTGAACAGGCGGACCACGCCCGGCCGGAGCAGCGAATTGACGTCCAGCCAATTGACGTTGCCCGCCTTCTGCTCGATGACCCAGAAGCCGTCGCCGCCGCCGGGCGGTTGCGCGCCGGATTTCTTGAGCGAGCGCATCATGTCGAACTCGCAGGCGTGCTCCGCGAACTGCGATTTCACCGTCGCGAAGCTGTCGAGCGCCACGAAGTCCAGCACTTCGGCCATGTCGAAATGGTCGAAGTGCCGCGAGAGCGACCGCAAATTGGTCGTCACCGGCTTGCCCGGAGTCAGTTCGTGCAACAGATCCCGCTGCATGCGGATGAACGCCACACACGAATCGGAGGAGAACCGCATCCAGTCCATCACGAGGGCCGGATTGTGCACCGTCGGTGCCACCTTGGGCATCGGCACCTGGCTCCAGTCCGTCACAGTCTGCCCCCAGAATCGCAGGCCGAGGCACTGGTTCATGCGTTCGACCGTGCCGTACTTGGCCTGCAGCCAGAGATGCCAGTCGTGGCGCGTCTCCTCGTTGAACGAGAACTCGGTCGAATGCCCGCCGATGCCGTTGTCGATCTGCCAGCCGATCAGGGCGGGATGCTTGCCGAGCGCCTGGGCGAGGCGGGTGACGATGTTGCGTGCGTGACGCCAGTACAGGTCGCTGTTGAGGCAGTAGGCATGGCGCGTGCCGGGATTCAGCGGCAGGCCGCGCGAGTCGAGCGGAAGAATCTGCGGATGCTTGGCGGCCAGCCAGAGGGGCGGCGCAGCCGTCGGCGTGCCCAGCACCACGCGAATGCCGCCGGCGTGCATCAGGTCCATCACCCGCCGCATCCACTCGAAGTCGTACCGCCCCTCCTCGGGTTCGTAGAGGCCCCAGCAGAACTCGCCCATGCGGACGATGTTCATGCCGGACCGCAGCATCAGTTCCACGTCGCGATGCCAACGTGCCTCCGGTTCCGATTCCGTGCCGTCGTACGGATGCACCCAATGCTCGGGATGATAGTCAGCGCCGAACCACATGGTCTTCTCCGGGGTTGACGCACGCTAGCCGCCGCCCCCACCCGCGCAATGGAAATTCCGCGGCGGTTTCCCGCTCGACGGACCTCGTCCGCTCCCGTTCCCTCGCCGGGTGGCCGCGCCCACCAGCTTCACGCTCAAACTGACCGCCGACCAGGCGTCCGCCCTTGAACGCATCGTCCGCGACGGGACCTTCGAACTTCGCGACGTGCCCTACGCGCAATTCAGCGGCGCGCGCAAGGATGTGAACGTGACCTTCTACACCTCCGGCAAACTCGTGGTGCAGGGCAAGGGCACGCAGGACTTCGTGCAGTTCGTGCTCGAGCCGCAGATTCTTGGCGAAGCGCGCCTCGGCTACGAGGAGGTCCATCATCCCGAACTCCTCGATGCGCGGCTCGGCATCGACGAATCAGGCAAGGGCGACTTCTTCGGCCCGCTCTGCATCGCCGGCGCCTACGTCAACGCGGCAGTCCTCCAGGCCTGGCGGGATGCCGGCATCCGCGACTCGAAACGAATCACCAGCGACGCCCAGGTGATGCGCCTCGCCGAGCTCATCCGCAAAACGCCAGGCTGCGTGCACAGCGTGGTGGCCATCGGACCCGAGGCCTACAATCGGCTTTACGCCACCAACCACTCGGTCAACCGGGTCCTCGCCTGGGGTCACGCGCGCGTCATCGAGAATCTGCTCGGACAGAAGCACCGCATGAACCCGCCTCCGGTGCGCGCCATCAGCGACCAGTTCGCCAGCGAAAAGTCGACCGTCGCCAATGCCCTCATGAGCCTTGGACGAGAACTCGAACTCGTGCAGCGACACAAGGCGGAGGAGGACGCCGCCGTCGCCGCCGCGTCCATTCTCGCGCGCGATGAATTCGTGCGCCGCCTCAAGCGACTGGCCGACGAATTCGGCGTCCCGCTGCCCAAAGGCGCCTCGAAGGCCACCGAAGACGCCGGCCGCGAGTTCATCGGGAAGCACGGGGTGGAGGCCCTCCCCAAAGTCGCCAAGATGCACTTTCGCAATTCCTACCGCGTGCGCGGAATCCCCGAACCGCCCAAGGTCGCGTGGACGAAGCGGTAGGCCGGGCCCGACTCGCCAGGCAGGTGCTGTCCCTCCCGGCGCCACGCTCCGACTCGCCGGACGGAGCCGGCGAGCCACCATTCTCGCTACCCGGGGTTT
>CAZYJB010000586.1:0-3697 GCA_964647675.1 uncultured Verrucomicrobiota bacterium
GGTGATGTCGTCATCGCGGTGCGCGGATTGACGAAGGTGTTCAAGGACTTCTGGGGCCGGCCCAAGGCGCGCGCGGTGGACAATGTCAGCTTCGAGGTGCGGCGCGGCGAGGTGTTCGGCTTGCTGGGTCCCAACGGCTCGGGCAAGTCGACCACGGTGAAGATGCTGCTCGGGCTGCTGTACCCGACCCGGGGCGTGATCGAGGTCTTCGGCCATTCGCCGCGCCATGTGGCCACCAAGGCGCGCATCGGGTACCTGCCGGAGGAAAGCTACCTCTACCGCTACCTCGATTCGCGGGAGACGCTGGATTTCTTCGGAAATCTGTTCCAGCTGCCCTCCGACAAGCGCAAGGAGCGCACCGAGCAACTGCTCGACATGGTCGGGTTGAAGAATGTGCAACGCCGCGTGGTCGGCGAGTTCTCCAAGGGCATGCAGCGGCGCATCGGCCTCGCGCAGGCGCTCATCAACGATCCGGATCTCGTGATCCTCGACGAGCCGACCGCGGGGCTGGATCCCATCGGCTGCCGCGAGGTCAAGGATCTCATCCTCGCGCTCGCGCGGCGCGGCAAGACGGTGATCCTGAGCAGCCACCTGCTGGCCGACGTGCAGGACGTGTGCGATCGCGTGGTGATCTACTACGGCGGCCGGATCCAGGCCATGGGCACGCTCGACGAGCTGCTCACCGAGCGGGATTCCATCCAGATCACCGCGCCGCAAGTGCCCGATGCCGCCGTGCGCCAGGCCATGGAAATCCTGCGCGCGGCAGCGGCGGCCACCGGCGAGGTGCGCGTCGATTCGCCGACCCAGAATCTCGAAAGCTACTTCCTCGGCGTCGTGCAGCGCGCGCGTGCGCAGGAGGCGCATACCTCGGGCGCCACCTCCGGCGGCCGGGTGGCGGCGTATCTGAAGGGCGAAGGCGAGGCCGCGCCCACGACGGGAGAAGGTGTGCTGGCGCGGTTGGCCGCACCGGCTCCGGCGCCCGCCCCCGAGCCGGTGCTGACCCCGGCAACCCCCACGCCGCACGAATCGAAGCTGGCCGACCTGGCGAAGCCGTCCCCGGCGCCATCCACGACCGCGAACCCACCGGCCGCGCCGGCTCCGGGAACCCCGCCGAGCGCCGACACTTTGAAGAAGGCGGACGACAAACTGTCGTCGCTGCTGGGCGGCGGCAAGAAGTAGAGCAGGATCGCCCGGACATCTCTCTCATGGCGCGCGCCTTCCAGGTTTTCCGCGACCGTTCCGGCCCTTACGAGGCCGTCCCGGTGGGACTGGCGTGGTCTGCCCTGCCGCTACCATGGGTGTGGGCGGTGCAGGCGCGCCTGTGGTTTCGTGCCCTGTTCCTGCTGGCCGCCGACCTGCTCGTGCTGGCGCTGGCGCCGTCCCTGGCGGCCACGCAATCGGTGGCGCTGGGGCTGGTGTTGCTGGTACCGCGCCTGATTGCGCTGGTGGCGGGGAACGGGTGGCGCGCCTCGGGTCTCGAGGATCGCGGATTCGCGTACCTCGGCGAGATGGTGGCGGCGGGCCGCCAGGACGCCGTGGCGCAGGTCGCGCGGCGCGACGGGGTCATTCCGTCCGAGCTTCGGCATCGTCCCGCGGCATCGGGGTTCGCCTTTCCGCCGAAGGAGGCGCAGCCCCTCTGGGCGGTGGCGCGACTGACCCTGAGGGCCGCGTTTCGATACAAGCTGGTGCTGGTCTTGATCGCGCTGGTGGTGGGGACGGTCGTGGTGCTGCCGGCCATCATCAAGCACGACGAGACCGCGCAGGGGTTCACGCAGATCCTGCTCACCTACACGCTGGGCATCACGACTGCGCTGCTCAGCCTGGTGACCCTGTGGCTGGCGTGCGGCACGCTGGCGCGTGACATCGACGAGTGCCAGATGCAGGTGGTGGCCACCAAGCCGATCCCGCGCTGGCAGGTCTGGCTGGGCAAATGGCTCGGCATCATGGTCCTCAACGCCATGCTCCTGGGGGTCGCCGGCGGGGCCGTCTATCTGCTCATGCAATGGCGCGCCACCCAGCTCTCCCCGGAGGCGCAACAGGCGCTGCGTTCCAACATCCTGACCGCGCGTGCCTCGCTCAAGGAGCCGCCGCCCGACATCGATGCCGAGGTGGAGAAGGTCATCCGTGACCGTCTGCCGGAACTGCAGTCGCGCGGTGTGAACCTCGAGGCCTTCCGCATGCAGGCGCGGGAGGGCATCAAGTCGCGCCAGCAGGTTGTGCCGCCGAATCACTTCCGACGGTACCGCTTCGATTTTCGTGACAAGCGCGAGGCGTTGCTGGGCAAGTCGGTCTTCGCGCGGGTGAAGTTCTACACGCCCGAGTTCGGTGCCAAGCGGCCGTATGAGCTCGAGTTCAATGCCGGCCCGGACACCTCTGCGGCGCGCGTCGCCGCCTATCGCAGCCTGGCGGCCGAGGCCAGCCACGAGATCGAACTGCCGTCGCCCCCGCTGGATCCGGAGGGCTATCTCATCGTGGATGTGGCGAACCGCAGTGACACACCGCTGATGCTGCCGTTCGACGAGGGGTTCGAGTTGCTCTATGCGGAGGGCGGATTCGGCCTGAACTACGTGCGTGCGATGCTGGTGGTGGCGTGCTGGCTCGGCCTGCTGGCGGCCATCGGGTTGGCGGCGGCGAGCTTCCTTTCGTTCCCCGTCGCGGCCTTCCTCGCCACCACCGTGCTGCTGCTCGGCCTCTCCACCGGCACCATGAAGTCGGTGGTCGAAGACCGCACGGTGCTGGGCATGGACCACGACTCCAACGAGCGGCTTTATCCGGTGGTCGACGCGTTGATGGTGCCGGTGTTCGAGGTGGTGCTTCGGGGCGTGAACCTCGTGCAGCAGTTCTCGCCCATCACGTCGGTCAGCACCGGCCGCAGCATCACCTGGTTCGATCTCGCGCGCGCCTTCGGGCTCGTGATCGTCCTCTTTGGCGGCGCCTTTGCGCTGGTGGGCATCATCGCCTTCACGCGCCGCGAACTGGCCACCGCGCAATCCCACCACTGAGCCGACCTCCATGCGCGATCGTCCCCTCAAGTGGTTTCTCGCGGTGCTGCTGATCCTCGGCCTGATCGGCGCCTCGTTCTCGCAGCACTCGCTGAACCTCGACCGCGAGCGCATGGGTCTGACGCGGTCCGCGCCGCTCGACAACGCGCCGCCCGTGCTCGCCTTCACCACCGTCGCGCTCGGCGGCTTCCGCGGGCTGATCGCCAACGCGCTCTGGATCCGCATGGACGAGCTGCAGCAGGAGGGGAAGTACTTCGAGATGGTGCAGCTCGCGCTCGCACCGACCATCCCGCACCAGTGCAGCGACGCCTTCCTGATCTCATGCCGCGACCTCGCGAAGGAATACGACGTCGGCCTGCATACCCACGTCGCTGAGTCCAAGCTGCAGGTGATCGCCGGCTACCAGCGCTACGGCACCTCGCTCGCCGCGCACATGGACGAGCTGGGGGCTGGTGTCCGACCGCTTCACCGTCGCGCACGGCGTGTGGCTCGACGACGACGACATGAAACGGCTGGGCGACCGCGGCGCATCGGTGGCGCACAATCCCGGATCCAACATGCGGCTCGGCAGCGGCCTTGCCGACGTGCGCGGCATGCTCACGCGAAAGATCAACGTCGCGATCGGCACCGACGGTGCAAGCTGCTCGGACAACCAGAACGTCTATGAAGCGATGCGGCTAGCCTCGCTCGCCTCC
>CAZYJB010000587.1:0-3692 GCA_964647675.1 uncultured Verrucomicrobiota bacterium
GGGCGGGTCAGGTCACCAGCCGGAGCGCGAACGGGTAGCGATGCGGCTCGCCGTTCGAGGTCCGAACAGCGCCCAGGATGGCGTAGATGAGGCCGCCCACGCTGATGAGGAAGGCCGCGAAGATGAAGGCGAAGCCGACGAGGAGGAACAGGGTGGCGGCTCCGACCGCGCCAAGGACCCAGGTGTAGATGAGGATGGAGATTTGGAAGTTCAGGGACTCCTTCCCGTTTGCATCGATGTCCGGGTGGTCGTTGCGCTTGATGAGCCAGATGACGAGCGGGCCCAGTACGGCGCCAAAGGAGGGCACCAGCAGACCGCACAGGGCGGACAGGTGGCACAGCATGCTCCAGAGGCGCACGTCCTTGTCGGCCATGGGCGGGGCGGGAGTGAAGGTGGGCCGAGGGGCTTCCGGTTGGGGAGGCGGCGGCGGGGGCGTGGTATTCTCGGATTCCATGGGACGTCACGATCCACCCGCCCAGGCGGGTTTTTGTTTCAGGTGATACAGGGTCTCGCCGGCGCGTGGCACATGCAGGACGCCTTCGTGTTCGCGGTTGCGATAGTCGTCGGGGCGGATGCTGGCGGGGTCGCGATAGCCGAGGTTGATACGACGACAGACCTCGGGAGGGATGCCCGTGGCGAGGACGACCCGTGCGCGCGGTGTCTCCACTCCATTCTCATAGGTACCCAGTCCGTGGACGTGGCAACTGTGCGCGAGGACACCCCACGGGTACTGCTTGAACCGGTCCCACTGCGCCAGGAAGTAATCGCGGCAATGGTAACCGACCTCGTGCAGCGTCCGGCCATGCGTGATGCACACTTCGCGGATGTGCGGGGCGTAGATGATCAGTTCGCCGCCATCGGCCAGGACCGGCTCGAGCTTGTACATGCACTTCCCGCCGGTCCACAGCTCGTCATACATCGTGGGTGCGCAGGAGAGGATGGAGTGAAAGGCGCGGTCTTTGTAGGCGATGTGGATCCCCTTGGACTGCTCGCTGGCGGCGGTCCAGGCGGCTTCGGGAGTCCCGGCATGCAGTCCGGCGAGAGATTTGTCGGGGCGCACCACCATGCAGAAGCACGACTTCGGCAGGTCCACCATGGCCCCGGCGCGATCGACGACGCGGCGGACGGGGGTCCACTGGTTGCCGATGATCATGGGGTTGGTAACCACCGCGCCCAGCCAATGGAAAAAGTTCAGGACCTCGGGACCCGAGACCCCGGGGAAGAGGTATTTATAGCCGCCGGAGAAACCGACCACCTCATGCGGGAAGACGGGACCGACAATGACCAGATGATCGTAGTCGTAGAGGTGCCGGTTGACGCGCACCGGCACGTCCATGGCGAATCGACCGGCGGTGAGCTCGGCGATCTCGGAGGAAGGAAGCGTGCCGATGAGACGCAGCGCATCGGGGTTGTCCCACTCATGGTTGAGCAAGCGCACGCCGCGGTAGGTGGAGGCGCGCTCGGCGTCGGTGATTTCGAGGCGCTGGCAAATGGAGGACTCACTGAGGGGCTGGTGGGTGCCGAGCGCGATCATCACGTCGAGGGCCCGGACGGTGCCCGCGAGGTGTTCGTGCAGCGCCTTGAACAGGAGCCCGACGGGAGCGGTGCGGGTATGATCAGGGACGATCAGGAGGACCTTGCGCCCGGCGAAGGCGGACGCCTGGCAGCAGTCGGCGACGGCCTGGCGCACGGCGTCTTCGCCGAGGGCCTCCTGGGCAGCGGCTAATCGTGAGTAGACGGGAAGCTCGGGCATGGTGGCGGGGGCGTGGAGGGGCGGTCGGTGATTTCTGGCGGCGCGCGGCGCCGGGCCGGCGAGGGCAACGGCCTGTCGGAGGGCGGCGATGGTGCGCGCGCAGGCCTCGTCGTTCTCGAGCGCGTTGAGCGGTTGATTGAAGGGCTCCGCCCTCACGGGTCCGTCATAGCCCATGGCCAGCAGGGCATTCAGAAATCCGGCGACCGGGATGACTCCGGTTGCGGCGGGAAGTTCCCGGCGGTTGTCCTGTTGCTGGTCAAGCGGCAGGCCGGCGGGCGCGTCGTTGAGGTCGACCGCCACCACGTCGGCTTTGGTCAGTTTTGCGAGGCCTTCGAGGGTATCGCCGGCGGTCCACCAGTGCCACGAATCGAGAATGACGCCGGTGTTGCGGACACCGATGGCGTCGATGAGTTCGAGCGCCTGCGGCAGGCTGTGGACGAAGGGGTGCCTGGATCGGGCGCGCAGGCTGGGGGTGCCGACGTATTCGAGTCCGAACCGGAGTCCGTGGTCCTGCAGGATCGAGGCGATCTCGCGCAGCCGTCGGGCATGGAGTTGGAGGTTGGCGTGGTACTCGAGGTCGTTGGAGGCTGGCATGAGCCAGGTTCCGACGCGCTGCGCCTGGACCATTTGGAGGGAACGCGCGACGGCGGGTAGGCGTTGGAGTTCGGCGCGGAAGGTATCCTCGTCTTTGCGAAATTCGACGGGAAGACCGGCGGAGCCCCAGCGCAAGGGGACAGCCTGGAGGGCGGCCAGCACGGCGGTGCGCCCGGCGTCATCGAGCTTCTCGAGCGCCCAGGCGTCAGGTTGGACAGATTCGAAGCCATGGGCGTGCGCGAGCCGAATCATCTCGAGCGGCGCGCCCGAGACGCCGATGGCGCCGGGTGTCAGGTCGAGGGTGAAGCGGCGCGGGAGGGGCTTGGACCCGGCAGTCGGGGCGGCGCAGCCGACGGCGAGCGCGGTGGAGGCCGCGGCTAGCGAGGCATTCATGAGGAAGGCGCGGCGATCGAGGTCAGGCATGGCGTGTAAGACGCGACGTGCGTGGCGTGGATACTCGCTGGAAGACGGTGGCGGTCAATTTCGGGTTCGGGCGCCGGCGGGGTCGGGGAGTTGCATCGGGGCGACCCGCCGCGCAGGGTGACGCGCGATGCGCGGGATTCCCTTCCTCGTCGCCTGTTGCCTGATCATGAGCGTGTCTGCCGCCCCTCGTCCGGAGCCCCTCGACGACGCCTTTCTGAGAGACTACGCGGTCACCCGCGGATACCGGTTGGGAGTGCCGGCGGGGATGCAGGTCACGCCCGGCGGCGACGCCGTGTTGTTCCTGCGCGCCGGGGCGCGGACGCCGAAACAAGGCCTTTTCAACTTCGACGTAGCCAGCGGGCACGTGCGGGAACTGATCACGCCGGAATCGCTCTTGAAGGGAGCGACGGACGACGTGCTGTCGGAAGCCGAGAAGGCGCGGCGGGAGCGCATGCGCGTGAGCGTGGGCGGGTTCACCTCCTTTCAGTTGTCGCGGGACGGACGGCAGGTGCTGGCGCCGCTGGGCGGGCGCTTGTTCATCATCGATCGTGTCACCGGCGAATCTCGCGAGCTGGGTCTGAAGGGTGACGCGTTCGATGCCAAGCTGTCGCCCGACGGCCGGTGGGTGGGGTTTGTCCGCGACCACGACGTTTGGGCGTACGACCTTGAGCGGAACCGTGAGCGCGGCGTGACCCGTGGGGGAACGCAGGAGAAGCCACACGGCGAAGCGGAGTTCGTGGCGGCGGAGGAGATGTACCGGTACACCGGCTGGTGGTGGGCACCGGACGGACGCGCCGTGGCCTTTCAGGAGAACGATTCCGAAGGCGTCGAAGTCTGGCATGTGGCGGATCCTGCGCGCCCTGACCAGGCGCCGCGCGCGCAGCACTACCCGCGGCCGGGACGCGCCAACGTGCGCGTGAAG
>CAZYJB010000588.1:0-3687 GCA_964647675.1 uncultured Verrucomicrobiota bacterium
GACCGCCTGCGCCAGCGCCTCGGCACCCGGGTCACCGTGCGCTACCGCCAGGGACGCGGCCAAATCGACATCCGGTTCTTCTCGGACGACGAGCTTGAACGGTTCCTCGAGCTGGTGGGCGTCCGCCTCGACGACTAAGCCGGCCGACCTCCGCGACATCCCCCTTCCTGCCGAATCTCCCGCCTCACCGAGACCCACGTCCGAATCCCTGTTCATGAACACTCCTGAGTTCCGTTCCGCGTGTGCCGCCGCGCTGCAGGCCGCCGCCGCCAAGGTGCCCCAGCTCTCGGCCTTCCTCGGCCTCGACGGCTTCGTCGACGAGATCATTGCCGTGGTGGACGAGCGCCAGGACGCGCGAACCTACTCCCGCATCCCGACCATCAGCGCGCTGGCGGAGCGCATCGCGGCCGCCGCCGGCCGCAGTACGAACGTCGAACTGGTCACCACGCGCACCAAACTGGGTGGCAACGGCCCCATCATGGCCAATGCACTCGCGGCCTTTGGCCTGCGCGTGACCTATCTCGGCGCCCTCGGCTACCCGGCTATCCACCCGGTGTTCGACGAGTTCGCACGCCGCGCGGAACTCCACAGCATCGCCGATCCGGGCCGCACCGATGCCCTCGAGTTCGAGGACGGCAAACTACTCTTCGGAAAAATGTTCCCGCTGGCCGAAGTGACCTGGGACAGCATCGAGAAGCACGGCAAGCGACCGCTGGTCGAGCAGGCCCTCGCCGGCGCGGCCCTGGTGGGCTTCGTCAACTGGACGATGCTGCCGTACATGAGCGACATCTGGGAGACCATGCAGAAGGAGATCTGCCCGAAGCTCACCGGCCCCCGGCGCTGGATGTTCTTCGACCTCGCCGATCCGGAGAAGCGCCCGATCGCGGAACGCCAGCGCGCGCTCGAGCTCATCACCTCGTTTCAGAAGCACTTCGAATGCATCCTCGGACTCAACGAGAAGGAGGCCTTCGAGATCGGTGACGTGCTCGGGCTGACCGGGTTCGCGCATTCACGCTCTTCGCTGCAGGCCCTGACCTCCGCCATCCGCCAGAAGGTGCCGGTCAACACGATTGTCGTTCACCCCGTTCGCCATGCTCTCGCCTGCAGCGGCAGCACGGTCGATGATGTGGACGGCCCGTTCGTGGCCAAGCCGCTCATCACCACCGGCGCGGGTGATCATTTCAATTCCGGCTTCGTGCTCGGCAAACTGCTCGGTCTGACCAACGCCCAAGCGCTTCTCTGTGGCGTCAGCACCAGCGGATTCTACGTGCGCACCGGCCAGAGCCCGTCCGTGACCGACATCGCCGGCCTGATGCGCGACTGGCCCCAGGCCTGATCCCGCCGCGCATGGTCCTGCCCATCGTCAAGTACGGCCATCCCGCGTTGCGTCAGAAGGGCGCGCGCATTGCCGAAGTCACGCCGGAGATCCGGAAGCTGGTGTCGGACATGTTCGACACCATGTACCACGCCCACGGCATCGGTCTCGCCGCCCAGCAGGTCGGCCAGGCCCTGCAGCTCACGGTCATCGACGTCCGCGGCATCGACGACCGGCCGTCCACGCTTTGGCTCGACGGCCAGCCCGCCGACGTCGAGGCCTTCATGCCTCTTGCCCTGATCAATCCGGAAGTGACCCCTGCGGCCGACCCGGTCACCGGACCCGAGGGTTGCCTCAGCTTCCCTGAGATGTACTCCGACATCACGCGGCCCGAGGCGGTGACCGTGCGCGCAACGACGCCCGACGGCCGGCGCCTGGAATTCAAGTGCGGCGGCCTGCTGGCCAAGGCCGTTCAGCACGAGGTCGATCACCTCAATGGCATCCTGTTCATCGACCGCATGAAGCGGGCGGCGAAGGAGGAGTTCAAGACCGAGCTGGAGAACCTCATGGCCGATACCAAGGCTGCACTCGCGGCGGCGGACGAAGTGGCCAAACGCAACGTGCCCGATGCCAAATCCGGTTCCGTGGGATCAGGATCCCGGCCGCGACGCCCGCGGACCTAGAAGCAGAAGCTTCGCCGCGCGGCGACCTTGGTCGCCCCTTTGGGATTAGGAAGGGGCCCGGTGAGGAAATGCAGCGTCGAGCCGCCGCAGTTCAGGGCTTGAGAACGGAATCGGGACTTGGCTTGGTTTACCGCGGTTACCTACGGTTCCCCCGGTGATCACGTTTCTGCGCCTCGCGGGGCTGGGCACCGCTGCGATCTGGCTGGGCGGGACCGTGTTTTTCGTGCTCGGCATCGACCCCGTCCTGGGCGGCGTCGATCTCCTGCGCCTGCTCGGTCCGCTGCATACGAACGAAGTTTCGTTCGTCGCCTCGCAGCGCTTCCACCTGTTCCAGGTCACTTGCGCCAGCCTCGCGCTCGTCCAGGCGCTCGGCGAATGGCTGTACACCGGTCGTCCCTTCGACCGTCGACTCTTGTTCCTCCTCCTGACTTTGCTGGCGCTCGGCAGTACCGGCCGGCTTTACGTCGTGCCCAAATGCCGCGCCTACAATGCGCAGGCTCACCTCGGTCCCGCGCGTCAGATCCTCCGCCAGCCGCTGACCCCGCCCCAGCGGCAGGCCGCGCAGGCGCTCAACGTCTGGCTCGGTGTCGGCGTGGTGTTCAACGTCATCTCCCTCGCCGGAGTCGCCGTCTACCTGTTGCAGCAAGCTTCTCCCAACAACGCAGGACCGCGACTTTTCCCCAAGGCCCGCCTGCGGATTTGACATTCATGCTTACGGTTGAACTCTAGTGCGGCTCCCACCAGGGGGTGGGTGCGCACTCAGGGAGTCAAACGAGGTATGATCTCACACGAACGCCGTTATCCATCCAACGGGTTTCGCAACAGCGGAGTGCCGCATCCTGCGCCTCCGGAGGAGACCATCCGTTCCGAGAAGTTCCAGGTCGAACGGAAGGTCTTCATCCTGAGCCTCAAGGAAAACCCGCGCGGACGCTTCCTCCGGATCACGGAGGACGTCGGCGGGCGCCGCGACCATGTGATCATCCCGGCCACCGGACTCGAAGACCTCCGCCGCATGGTGGAGGTCATGATCGAAGCCGACCGGGAGGCACCCGCCAAGCTGACCGGGGAAGCCTAGCCAATTCGCCAGGCCTGATTTTCAACGCCGCCCTCGTGACGACGAAGGCGGCGTTTCATTTTTCCAATCGTCGGAAACCTTGATCCCGTGCATCAGGATCCCCAACAGACGTTGGCAGGATTCCACGCATGAGGAGACCCGGTTGCGGGTCGTGATCGAGCTCGAGGCGCCTCCCGTTCCCCTTAGCGTCCTTCTCGCCTTCGTGGCTCAGCCGGAATCCCTAGGGTTGCCACCGCTGCTCTCCCGACCGTTCGCAGTGGAGTTCCCCACGAGGGCGCGAAGCGCACGAACGCTTCAGATGTCGCGCGGGTGACGGCTCGCTTCGCCCTTGGTGGTCGGGACAACGCTGCCGCGAAGGGAGCCGGCGCGAGAGCCGCGCAGGGGGGACCGCTCAGCCCTCGAACCGGCGGGCGGCGATGGTGGCGTTGTGGCCGCCGAAGCCGAACGAATTATTCAGGACCACCGAGATGCGCTGCTCACGAGCCTGGTGCGGCACGTAGTCGAGATCGCAGGCGGGATCCGGGTTCTCGAGATTGATGGTGGGCGGCAGGACGCCGGTCTCGAGCGCCTTGGCGCAGAGCGCCATCTCGACCGCGCCGGCGGCCCCGAGCATG
>CAZYJB010000589.1:0-3686 GCA_964647675.1 uncultured Verrucomicrobiota bacterium
CCTGCAGACGGCGCTCCACCTTGCGGCGTTCCACCTCGGCCTGCCTACCCGCGGTGATGTCCACAAAGGCGCCGATGCCACCGCGCACGCTGCCCTGCTCGTCGTGGAGCGGCGCGGCATACACCATGATCCGCCGCCGCTGTCCGTCGTTGACCACGACGTCCGCATCCCAGTCGTGCACCGCGGCGTTTCGCGCGATCGCGGCCTGGATCGGCAGGTCACCCGGGGCGACTTCGAGGTCGTGCTGGAAGACCTTGAAATGCGTCGGCGCCTCGCCGGACGGGGCGCTGAGGGACGCATTGGTCGTCGCGTCGATCCTCAGGATTCTCCCGAGCGCGCGGTTGGTCCGGATGTGGTGGCAGGCCGGATCCGTGGCGATGCCGATGCCGACCGGAAGCACCTCGAGGAGCGTCTCCAGTTCCTGCAGGCGCCGGGTCAGATCCTGATTGAGCCTTCGGACCTCGTCCTCCGCGTTTCGCCGAACTGCGATCTCTTCGGTGAGTTGGCGGTTGAGTCGGAGGGCACCCGGGGCATTGAGGGCCGCGGGGACATAGCGGACCAGCGCGAGGACGGTGACCCACGAGACCACTGCCGTGAGGACCTTCACTGCTCCCGAGAACCGGTACCACGGCTGCCAGAACAATGTGGCCTCGATCAGATGCCCGAAGCCGCAGGAGAAAATGAACGCCGCGAAGAGCCAGTAGAGCTTGGGAAAGTAAATGTCGTCCCGCTTCGCGACGTAGTACGCGATGGAGAGAGGAATGGCGGCATAAGCGCCGAAGATCGCGCCGTCCGAGAGGATGTGCAGCCACCCGTGCGCCACCGTCCAATCGCCACAACGCCAGCGCGCCGGAAAGTCCTGGGTGTCGAAGATGCGCAACAGGAAATCGAGCATGAGTGCCTCCGGTTTGATTCGGGGGGACCCGTCCCGGGTAAGCCCCGGGGGCTGAGCAAAACCGGGTCCCACCTTCATGCGGATTTAACTCAGATCGATGGGCCATCGCCGACAAGAATCTTGAGGTCCGCAGGCGGCTCGGCAAATCCGTCTTAAGCACCGGTCCCATCCTGTCGAAATCGGTGGGGTGGACGGATGGGCCGAGAACCGGGCGGCTCCCGCGAGGGAGGACGTTGTCACCGCCCGCCAGGCGCCCGACCGTATCCGGCGGTGCCAGGCGGACCTGGTGGCCTGGTCTCAGGCCGTCACGGATCGATTTCTGACCGCGGAATGCCGGAGCGATCCGGAGCGCGGTCGGCGCGCGCGCCTGGTCACGCGCTTCGGATTCGTTGGGTTCATCTTTGGAACCTTCTTCGCCCTGTTCTATCTAGGGATCGGCCACCCATGGGGGGCGGGGATTGTCACGCTCTGCAGTGTTCTCTTCGCGGTGACCCCATGGATCATGAAATGCCGTGACTCGGAGCGTCTCGGCGGCGAACTGCTGTCGGCAGTCATGCTTCTCGGCTTCATGGCGCTCTGCGGTGTCGAGGGCGGCATGCACGGCCATGCCATCGCCTGGCTGGCCACCGTCCCCCTTTGCGCGCTGTTGCTGGTGGGCAAGGAATCCGCCAGGCGCTGGGCCTACGGATCCGCCGTCAGTGCGGGATGGGTCGTCGTCCTTGGTCTTGCGGGCGTTCGACTCCCAACCCTTTACCCGCCCGACTGGCACTACGTCGTCACGGCGACCGGTTACCTTTCCCTGATCGCCTTCATGTTCATTCTCGGTCTGGTCTTCGAGAACACCCGCCTCCGAGCCTTCAATGACGTCGAGACCGCCCGCCGGACCCTGGCCGACGCCAATCAGAAGCTCGTCCAGCTGAACCAGGAGAAGAACGAATTCCTCGGCATCGCGGCCCACGATCTCAAGAATCCACTCTCCACCATCATCGCCTACGCCGGGCTTCTGAAGTACTCGAACACGCCGCAGGAACTCGAGGAGGTCGCCGAACGCATCACCACCGACGTCCGGCGCATGACCCATCTCATCGACGATCTCCTCGACGCCAACGCCATCGAGGAAGGCCGCTTCACGTCGGACATCCGACCTTGCGCGCTGGTCCCACTCGCCCTCCGCAGCGCAGACTTCAACCGCGTCAACGCAACGCGTAAGAACATCAGCCTCTCGGTGGTCCGTACGGACGACCCTTGGGCGCTCGCCGACGAGAACGCCGCGGCTCAGATCCTCGACAACCTGGTCTCCAACGCCGTCAAGTATTCGCCCCATGGCGCCCACGTCCGCATCGTCGTGAGCGGCGGTACCGACGGTGCGCAGGTCGCGGTGCAGGACCAGGGACCCGGCCTGAGCGCGGAGGATCAGAAAAGGCTCTTCCGGAAATTCACGCGCCTGACGGCCCGTCCGACCGGCGGCGAGTCCTCCAACGGCCTCGGCCTCTCCATCGTGAAGCGACTCGCGGAGTCCATGTCTGGGACCGTCGCGTGCCAGAGCACGCTGGGGCATGGTTGCGTCTTCACCCTCCGCCTTCCGCGCGCTGAGGTCCCTCCCGCGCGACGCGCGGCCTCGGACCAGGGATCCGGATCGAACCTGCACGCGCGGGACTCCGTCCCCGCGCGCTCTCCGTGCCGGGCTGGGTGAAGATCGAGTCGGGAGGTCGGTTGATGGCCGGCGCGAACACCGGGTGCGTGCGGCACGAGGCGATTCGTTTGGCGAAGGCGGTGCGCGACATGGACGTCCATATCGAGCGGCCCTGCCTCTCATGGGCGAGGTCGGGCGCCACGTCCTCGGGTCGCCGCGCAGGAGGTCGTGGGGGTCGTGCGCGATCGTGCCGGCAACATCGCCACGGTGGCGTTGTCCGGGATCAACATCGACACCACACGCCCTCGGATCGCTGTCGCGCTGACGCCGGCGCCGACCGTTGGCGGTTGGTACACGGCACCGGTCACCGCCCACTTCACCGGTACCGACGCGGGACCCGTTCGCGCCCGTGGGTGACCAGTCGCGCTCGTCGATCCCGGAGTTGTTCGACTACCACGAGAATCTCGTGCACACGGCCGTGGTTCTCCATCCCGGCACCCCAGAAGCCGCGCGCGGCACGTGGTGTTTGAATCGCAATTCCGTCCACGGCGTGAGCCAGGCGTTCAACCTGCTGGGTGACCTCCTGCCCATGACCGATGCTCCCGCGGTTCCGGTGGATCGCGTGTATCACGCCACGGGCGCGGGAGTGCTGTTCGCGCGATCCAGTTGGAACACCGACGCGTCATGGCTTTCGTTGGTGGCCGGGAAATACGACCAGTCCCACGCCCATCAGGACCAGGGCTCGTTCACCTTCTTCAAGGGCGACTGGCTCGCCGTCACGCCGAACATCTGGTCCAACAGCGGCATCAATCAGGAGACGGTGTATCACAACACCATGCGGTTCGAACGCGCCGACGGCTCGGTGATTCCCCAGAACCCGAGCGACACGGTGCAATCCACGCTGAGTCACACCACGACCGCCGGCACGGTCGTCGTCGTGGCCAATCTCTCGAATGCGTTCAGCCGCAACTCCGATCTCGTCCAACGATGGACCCGGCGTCTCGAGTACACGGGCGATACGCTGCGCGTGTTCGATTCCTGCGCGTTGGGCGCGGGCGTGCGCGCGGTTTTTCAGATCCAGGTGCCGGTCCTCCCGGTGGCGCAGCCGGACGGATCGTTCCTCGCCGGTCGGCTGCGCATCGTGGCGCTGGAGGGCGC
>CAZYJB010000590.1:0-3673 GCA_964647675.1 uncultured Verrucomicrobiota bacterium
GTCTTCGAGTCGGTGGGCGTGCGGCCGGTGGCGAACTACTCCGACATGCTGCTCAAGACGCTGCTTCATCTGGCGCCCGCAGGCGTCGCGGAGCCGAATGTGGTCCTGCTGTCGCCGGGGGCGTTCAACAGCGCCTATTTCGAGCACACCTATCTCGCGCGGCAGATGGGCATCGAGATCGTCGAGGGCCGCGACCTGCTGGTGCGCGACGAACGGGTGTTCATGCGCACCACGAAGGGCGTTCAGCCGGTGCACGTGATCTACCGCCGCATCGACGACGATTTCCTCGATCCCACCGTCTTTCGGAAGGATTCTATGCTGGGCGTGCCCGGGTTGGTGCACGCCTACCGCGCGGGCAACGTGAGTCTGGCCAATTCCATCGGCACCGGCATCGCGGATGACAAGGTGATGTACTACTTCGTGCCGCGGATCATCAAATTCTACCTTGGCCAGGAGCCGATCCTCGATAACGTGCCGACCTACCTGGCCAGCGAGGATGCCGACCGCCGGTACATCCTCGATCACCTCCACGAGTTGGTGGTGAAGGCGGCGAACGAGTCGGGGGGCTACGGAATGCTTATGGGGCCGAAGGCCACCAAGGCGGAGATCGAATCCTTCCGCCAGCAGATCATCGCCGATCCGCGCAATTTCGTCGCCCAGCCGATGATCAGCCTGTCGCGCCATCCCACGTTGTGCGAGGGCGCCTTCGAAGGACGCCACGTCGACCTGCGACCGTTCGTGCTCTCCGGTCAGAGCACGTTCGTGCTGCCGGGTGGACTCACGCGGGTGGCATTGCGGAAGGGGTCGCTGGTCGTGAACTCGTCCCAGGGCGGCGGGAGCAAGGACACCTGGGTGCTGTACGGGGACGAGTAGGTCGCGGTGGGGTGGGAGGACGAGCAGTTGGAAGTGGGAAATCTGAGGAAGCCATGCTGAGTCGCGTTGCGAATTCGCTGTTCTGGATGAGCCGATACATCGAACGCGCGGAGAACACCGCGCGCATCGTCGATGTGAACCTCCAGCTCCTGCTCGATTTCAGGAAGCTGGACGATCGCCGGCTGGTCGAGCACTGGATGCCGATCGTGCAGAGCACGGGCGACGAGAAGCTGTTTGCCGAGCTCTACCCGGTGGCCAACGGTCAGACCGTGACCGAGTTCATGGTCTTCCGCCGGGAGAACGCCAATTCGATCATGAGCGCGGTGGCCCAGGCCCGCGAGAACGCGCGCATGGTACGCGATCAGATCACGGTCGAGATGTGGGAGGAGATCAACCGTCTTTATCTCTTCCTGCGCTCCCGCCAGGCGCGCCAGACCTGGACCACGGCGCCCGACGAGTTCTGCAACGAGGTGAAGCGGTCGTCGATCTACCTTCAGGGCCTGGTGCGCGGCACGCTGCTCGAGAACGAGGGCTGGCACTTCATGGAGGCCGGACGCGCCATCGAGCGGGCGGACAAAACCACCCGCATCCTCGACGTGCGGCACCAGACACTGCCCGTGCGGGGCCTCCCGGGGCCGATCACCGAAACCGAGGCGCTGGAATGGGTCGCCGTGCTGCGGTCGTGCAGCGGCCTCGACGGCTACCGCCAGACGTTCGGCGCGGACCTCCATCCCGCGCGCATCGCGGAGCTGCTGGTGTTGTCGGACGAGTTCCCGCGCTCGGTGCGGTCGTGCGTCGCGCAGCTCGACTGCGCGCTTCGCCGCATCGCGGGCACGCCCTCGCACCGGTTCACCAACAATGCGGAGAAGCTTTCCGGCCGCCTGCTCGCCGAACTGCAGTTCAGCACGGTGGAGGACATCTTTGCGCCGGGTCTGCACGAGTATCTCGACCAGCTGCAGATCAAACTCAACGCGGTCGGTGATTCCCTCTTCCAGGCCTATATCTTCCTGCCCTACCTCGACACCGACCCGGCCGTGGAACGGCAGCAACAGCAGCAACAGCAGCAACAACAGCCGCGCGGGATCCGTGGACCGGTGCCCGAAGGGCCGACGCGCGTCCCGCCCTTCCTCCCCGCAGTTTGTCAGCGTCCGGGGCGCGCCTCCAACGCATGAAACGAATTGGGATCCTGACCGCCGGGGGTGATACCCCGGCGCTGAATGCCACGATCCAGGGTGCGGTCGTGCGCGCCAACCAGCTGCGCGTCGAGATCGTCGGTCTCATCAAGGGGTTCAACAGCCTGTTCAATCCGCGGGTGCCGCACGTGCACCTGAATCCGCTCTACCACGAGATCCCGGAACTGGATCCCACCAAGGGCGGGACGCTGATCGGGTCGTCGCGCGACTTTGTCGATCCCGACAATGTCGCGGGGATCGACCAGATCGCGCAGCGCCTGAGGAGTCTGGGCATCGAGGGACTGATCTGTGTGGGCGGCGACGGCACGCTCAACGGCTTGCAACCCCTGGCGGAGCGGCTTCCGACCGTTCTCGCGCCCAAAACCATCGACAACGACCTCGGACTCAACTACCCGAGCGAGCCCGACGAATGGGTGCGCGCGCAGGATCCGGGCAGCAAGACGGGCTACCGCTACCGTCGCGCGGAGTCGCGCGCCGTGTTCCAGCTCGAGCAGCTCGTCAACTATGTGACGCCCGGCTACGCCACGGCGGTCTTCGTCTCCGCGTCGGGCGTGGAACGCATCCGCACCACCGCGGAGAGCCACCGGCGCATCGCGATCATCGAGGTGATGGGCCGGCACTCCGGCTATATCGCGCTGGGTTCTGCCTTTGGACGTCCGGACATCGTGCTGGTGCCGGAGCAACGGCTCGACGTGGAGCGCCTCGTCGACCGGGTGAAGCACATCTACGACCTGCAGAAGAACGTGGTCATCGTGTGCGGCGAAGGCATCGTCGACGAGACGGGCGGCGAGCTCGGGGCAGAGAGCCGAAGCACCGATCCGGCCGGGAATGTGCAGCTCTCGGGTGCCGCCGAGGCGCTGCGCGCGCGCCTGATCAAGATGATCGGCGACCGCTACTTCCAGCTCTACCGGCGCGGAGAGTCCGCGCGCGAGGCGATCTTCACGCGCAAAGTCGGCCACACGCAACGAGGGGGTCGCCCGATCCTCTTTGACCGCTTTTACGCGGCGCAGCTGGGCGCGCGCGCAGTCGAGCTTCTGCTCGAGGGCCGCAACAACGCGGTATCGATCCTCCAGTACAGCCGCGCCCGCGGTTTCCATGTGGAGGGATATGACGCCAACCGCTTCCGCGACCGGTGGGGCATGATCCACGCGCGCCAGATGCACCTGGCGCTCTACGATCCGGTGCTCATGAAGCCGTCGCAACTCGGCATCGAGTACCTCACCTCCATCTTCACCGACGCGATCGGCGAGGACGACATGGAGCACATGCGCCAGACGCTCTTCGCGTCTGGCAACCTGACGCAGCCCTATCACTCGGTGAACACCGACATCAACAAACGCATCCGTTACCTGCCGCCCGAGCCCGAGCTGGTCCCCCCGCCGGCCGCCTGAACCGATCCAAGTCCCGATCCTGCCGCGGCGGGCGCGTCGAACCAGGTCTCCGGTCGCGCGCCGGCCGTGCATCCGCGCACCATGGCCATCCACGTCGCCCTCCACCATCGAACACAGTACCGCTACGACCGCCTGGTCAACCTGGGTCCCCAGGTGATCCGACTGCGGCCGGCGCCCCACAGCCGCACCCGGGTCCTCAGCTATTCGCTCCGCGTC
>CAZYJB010000591.1:0-3671 GCA_964647675.1 uncultured Verrucomicrobiota bacterium
GCCGTGTATTGTCAGGCGACGGATCCGTCGGCATCCCCCCGCGGTGTTCGCAGAGTTCTCTGGGGCGCGTTGCTTCTGGCGCTGGGGATGGGGTTGGCTTGGGGGCAGCCCGGGAGTCTGGATGTCTCGGTTCCCGCGGGTGTCGTCCCCAACGGCGCCGTGTACGCAATTGCCGTTCAAGCGGATGGAAAGACCTATGTGGGCGGAGAGTTCACGACCGTCGGTGCGGTGGCGCGGGTACGACTGGCGCGATTGAACTCGGGGGGATCGCTGGACGACACCTTCCGCGTCGATGACGGTCCCAATTCCTCGGTGCGCGCGCTCGCGGTGCAGTCCGGCGGCCGCGTTTTGGTCGGGGGCGATTTTTCGGCGTACCGCGGTCTGCCCAATCTGCGGTTTCTGGTTCGATTGAATTCAGACGGCGCTGCGGACTCCGGCTTTGCGATTGGGGACGGCCCGAACTCGTCGATCACTGCCGTGCGGGTGACGACCGACGAGAAAATCCTGGTGGCGGGTAATTATACGGTATTTGCGGGACAGCCACGGAGTTACCTGGCGCGGCTGGGTTCGGATGGGCGTTTGGAGGCTGGATACGCGCCCGCCATCAACGCACCGGTACGCTGCCTCGAGATCGATCCCACGGGCCGCGTCTGGATTGGCGGAAACTTCAGTCAGGTGGAAGGGCGGAGTCGTCCTGGCTTGGCGCGGTTGCTTCCCAATGGTCGATTGGACGAGACGTTCGATCCGGCCTCCGGGACCGGAGGCGGGATTCTTGCTCTAACCGCAACGCCGGAAGGAGGGCTGTGGGTTTCGGGCGCGTTTGCCGACGTCAATGGCCTGCCTTCCCCGTACTTGGGCTTGGTCGGACCCACTGGACTTCCCGACGTCTCCGTAATGCCGCGCCCGAATGCTCCGGTGCATGCTTTGGTGCGGCAGGCGGACGGCAGAATCATCCTTGGGGGCGACTTCACGGCGATGGGTGATACCCCCGTGGGGCGGGTGGCTCGACTCCGCACCGATGGAACGTTGGACACGACGTTTCAGACGGGAACAGGAGCAGCGGGTCAGGTCACTGCCCTGGCCACCACCGGGGACGGGAAAGTCTGGGTGGGTGGGAGCTTCCCGAGCTTCGGCGGGGTCGACCGCGCCTCCCTCGTGCGTCTGGAGACCGCCGGTGTGGCGTTGGGCGGGGAGATTGAGTTTGCGGCGTCGGTGTATCGGGTTCGGGAGAATCAGCCCTCCATCGAGATTGACGTACGCCGGTTGGGGACGACTTCGAGCGAGGTGACGGTGGATTACGTGACACGCAACGGAACGGCAAATGGCGGCGACTACCTGGGACAGGCGGGAAAACTGACTTTCGGCGCGGGCGAAACGCGGCGCAGCTTCGTGATCCCGATTCGTGCGGATCCGAACATTGAAGACGACGAGACCATTCTGCTTAGTCTCACCAACCCGGGCGGGGGGGCGGAGTTGGGAGGGCAGGCGAGCGCGACCTTGATCCTCGAGAACGACGATTCGGCCGTGGTGGCTGGCGGTCTGGATTCTTCGTTCTCCGCGCAGACCGACGGTCCGGTGCACGCCGTAGCGTATCAACCGGACGGCAAACTGGTGGTCGGCGGGGACTTCTCGGTGCTGGGCGCGCAGTCCCGCCGGCGCATCGCGCGCGTGAACGCAGATGGCGGCCTGGATCCGGGGTTTCTGCCTGCGGCGTGGCTGAATGGTCGAGTGCTGAGCCTGCTGGTGCAGGGGGATGGACGGGTTCTCGTTGGGGGCGATTTCACGGTGGCCAACGGAATCGTCCGCAACCGATTGGCGCGGTTTCTGGCCGACGGCCGACTTGATCCCACCTTCGATCCCGGCGCGGGGCCGAACAGCTCGGTCTACTCGATGCTGGAACAAGCCAATGGGGACCTGCTGATCGGCGGTGCGTTTAGTGCGTACGCCGGGGAGAATGCCGCCTATCTGGTTCGCGTGTTTCCGGATGGTGCACGGGACCCGGATTTCTCCGCAGGCATGAACGGGCCGGTATGGGCGTTGGCCTGGACCGGTGACGAGCGCGATCAGTTCTGGGCGGGCGGGGATTTCACCACCGTCCATGCGAAGCACGCTCCACGAGTGACGCGTCTTCGCCTGGATGGCGCGATGGCGGAGTCGTTCAATCCGGGGCGCGGACCCAACAGCAGTGTGCGCGCGGTCGGTGTGGAGCCGGGTGGGGCGGCGCTCGTGGGGGGGGCTTTTTCGGAGGTGAATGGCTGGGCGCAAGCCTTCCTGACTCGGTTGGACGCCGCAGGGCTTCCCGAAGTGGATTTTGCGCCCAAGCTCAATGGTCTGGTGAGTGCTCTGGCGCGAACCGCGGATGGCGCCTGGATCGCCGGTGGTGACTTTGCGGTTCCGGGCAATTCCTCCGCCCTCCGCGTCGCCCGATTGATGGACGATGGGTCGCCCGATCCGAGCTTTGTGGTGAATGGTGAGGTCGACGGATCCGTGTACTGCCTGGCCGCGGGTCCGGACGGGCGGATTGTGGTGGGGGGGAGTTTCTCGCGATTTGCAGGCGTGGCGCGTGGGAGACTGGTTCGTTTGGAAAGTCGGACCCAGGCGGCCGGGGGCAGCATCGAGTTTGGTGAGGTTCGCACGACGGTCGCGGAGGGGCAGGCGAGCGTATTGATTCCGGTCGTGCGCTCCGGGGGCGCGACGACCGCGTGCGCGGCGGATTTTGCCACGTCGAACGGGACGGCGAATGCGGGTGACTTTTCACCGTTGTCGGGACGCGTCAGTTTCGCCGTGGGTGAGACCAACAAAGCGATCACGATCAGATTGCGGAGCGACGACGTAATTGAAGGGCGCGAGACGTTCCAGATCACGCTCTCGAATCCTACAGGCGGGGCGGTATTGGGGGGCAGGCGTGTGGCCACGGTGGAAATCGTGGACGATGATTCGGGAAGTTCAGTGGGCAGCATGGATGCGGCGTTTGCCAACACGATTAACGGGGTGGTCAACGCCGTGGTGGTTCAGGACGACGGTCGCATCCTGATCGGTGGCGATTTCTCGACGCTCTCGGACGGGGCACGGTTGCGCGTGGCGCGCCTGGAGGCGGATGGGCGCCTCGATGCGACCTTCTCTGCCAGCGCGTGGGTGGACGGACCCGTGTATGCCGTGGCAGCCATGCCGGACGGGCGCGTGCTGGTCGGCGGCGCGTTCTCCCAGGCCGGCGGAATCCCGCGGAGTTTTCTGGCTCGATTCAATGCGGACGGCACGCCGGATCCCACCTTTGATCCTGGAGTAGGGCCAAACGGAGTGGTCTTTGCCATCCACGTGGAGGCAAACGGCGACATCCTGGTGGGCGGTGCGTTCAGCGCGTATCAGGGACAGCCGCAGGGGTATATCGTCCGGTTGTTTGGCGATGGGAATCCGGACCCCAGGTTCACCCTTCAGGCGAACGGCACCGTCTATTGCATCGCCCCGGCGCCGGCTGGTGGATGGGTGGTGGGCGGCGATTTCGTGGCGATCGGCGGGTTGCTGCGGAATCGCGTCGCTTGGATTACTCCAGCGGGCGCCGTGGATCCGGCTTTCAACCCTGGAGCGGGTACGAACGCCACCGTGCGTGCCGCCGCCGTGGGCGCGGACGGGCGGGTGCTTGTCGGGGGACATTTCTCGGTGGTGCACGGGGT
>CAZYJB010000592.1:0-3670 GCA_964647675.1 uncultured Verrucomicrobiota bacterium
CCAGCGCAGTTCGCGCACGAACGCGTCGTCCAACGAACTATGAGAGATGAAGAGTCCGCCCATACCTCAGGATACGGGAGAGTTTCTATGATCGCGGGGCGGTTGCGGCGAGATCTAACGGCGGGGAAACCTTGAGTGCTGAAGGCGCGTGAATGGGTCCGAGAATGAGGAGAGGCAACGGGTCCCCGAACTTCGGGGGTTGTCGATCCGGTGGGGCGGCCCTTAGGGTCTCGGCCCCGCGCGCCGTGACCCTCCGGAGTGTCTGGTCCGGCCGTCCGGCGCGGGAGACGAATGCCGGTCCCAGTCTCAGGAAAGAAGCCCGCCCGCCGCCTGGTGCATACCGCCACGGCGTATTATCCGAGCGTGGGCGGAGCTCAACTCCACTGGTACACCATCGGGCGCATGCTGGTGGAGCGCGGACACTCCCTGACCGCGTTCTCGCAATGGACCGACCAGCGGAACCGCTACCTGCTCGATTCGACGTTGCTGGCGCCCTGGGAGAACGACCGGTACGAGGTCGGCGGCATCACCGTGCAGCGTGTCCAACCGGGCTGGTTCCAGCGGCTGTGGATGGCGCCGCTGATTCCTTTGTGCATCCCGTTTCCCGAGGTCGGCTACCCGCCGATGGCGTGCTGGTTCGCCGGGCGCTTTGCGGATCACGTGGCGCAGGCGGATGTGGTGCACAACATCCGGATCGGGCGCGAGCATCTCTCGTGGGCGAGCTACCAGTTCGCGCGGAGGCGGGGTGCGAAGTTCTTCATCACGCCGAACTACAGTCCGCGCATGCAGTCGCGGTTCGGCCGGTTCGTCATGCGCCGTTTCTTCGAGCTGTTGCGGCGGTCGGATGGCGTCTTCGTGTTCACGCGTGCCGAGGCGGAGGAGATGGTGCGCCTGGGCGTCGACGCGCGGCGCGTGTGCCAGATCGGAGTGGGGCCGTTGCTCGCGCCGTCGTGGGACGCCGCGGCGTTTCGGCAGCGGTTCGGCATCCGGCGGAACATGGTCCTCTTTCTCGGACAGAAGCTGCCCTACAAGGGATTCGACACGCTGCTGGCAGCGGCGCCGAAGGTCTGGGAGCGGCATCCCGAGACCAGCTTCGTGTTCATCGGCCCGCACTACAACGACAGCGAACGCCAGATCAAAGGCCTCGGCGATCCGCGCATCATCGACATTCCGCGCGTGGATGCCATGGACCCGCTCAAGGCGTCGGCGCTGGCGGCAGCGGATGTGTTTGCGCTGCCGTCGCGGCAGGAGGGCATCGGCGGCGTGTACATCGAGGCCTGGGCCATGCGGAAACCCGTGATCGGCTGCCGCATTCCGTTCCTGACCATCGAGGACGGCCGGGATGGATTCCTGGTCGAGCAGGAGCCCGGCGCGATCGCGTCGAAGGTGATCCAGTTGATCGAAGAGCCGGAACTGGCGCGGCGGCTGGGGGAGGCCGGTCGCGCGAAGGTGGACCGCGAATACTCGTGGGAGACCATCGTGGATCGGGTGGAAGACTTTTACGAAAGGACGGGCATCCAATGAAACGCCGTCGAATTGCCGTCGTGTTCGGGACACGACCGGAGGCCATCAAGATGGCGCCGGTGGTGCTGGCGCTGAAGCAGACGCGTGGCGTGATCTGCGATGTCTGCGTCACGGCGCAACACCGGCAGATGCTGGATCAAGTGCTCGAAGTGTTCGGCCTCCGGCCGGACGCCGATCTCGACCTCATGCGCGCGGGCCAGACGCTGGCGGATTTCACCGCGCGCGCGCTGACGGCGCTGGACGGCTACCTCGCGACCGCGAAGCCGGATCTCGTATTGGTCCAGGGCGACACCACGACGGTGTTCTGTGCCACGCTGGCCTGCTTCTACCGTCGTGTGCCGGTGGGGCATGTGGAGGCGGGTTTGCGCACTGGGGACCTGACGGCGCCCTGGCCGGAGGAGGCGAACCGCGTGCTCACCACCCGCCTGGCCGCGCTGCACTTTGCGCCGACGTCCTGGTCGCGCGCGAATCTGCGCCGCGAAGGAGTGCCGGCCTCGACCATCCACGTCACCGGCAATCCGGTGATCGACGCGCTGCACCTGGCGCAGGCGCGGCTGCAACGTGAGCCGGTGACGATTCCGGGCTGGGACGCGGTGGAGGCGACGGGAGCCGCGCGCGTGGTGCTCATCACCGGTCATCGGCGCGAGAGCTTCGGCCGCGGTTTCGAGGAGATCTGCCGCGCCATTGCAGAACTGGCCACGCGGCATCGCGACGTGGCGTTTGTGTATCCGGTGCATCTCAACCCGAACGTGCGCGAGCCGGTGAACCGCATTCTCGGCCGGGAACGGAACGGGCGTCGCGTCCTGCCGAACGTGCATCTCCTCGAACCGCTGTCTTATTTGCCCTTCGTGTCGCTGATGGCGCGCAGCACCCTCGTGCTGACGGATTCCGGAGGGATCCAGGAAGAGGCGCCTGGGCTCGGCAAGCCGGTGCTGGTGATGCGCGAGACCACCGAGCGCCCGGAGGGCGTTCGCGCCGGCACCGTGAAACTGGTCGGCACCGACCGCGCGCGTCTCGTGCACGAAGTGGATCGCCTGCTCACTGACGCGGCCGCCTATCGCCGCATGGCTGGGCGACGCAATCCTTATGGGGACGGCCGCGCCGCGGATCGCATCGTGGCGGCGTGCGTGAAGTACCTGGCGATTCCTTCCCGGCGGAGATAGGCCTTTGCCTGGGGTTGGAGTCCTGTTCGGACACCGAGTCGCGAGACAGAGTTCGCGACCCACCGGGGACTCTGACCCTCAACCCACCGCCTCGTCGAACACGGCGAGGGTTTCGGACGCGCAACGTTCCCACGTGAAGCGCGCACCCTGGACGCGCCCGCGATCGGCGAGTTCTCGGCGCAGCGGGGCGTGGGTGGCGAGCTGGCGCAGCGCCTCGAGATAGGCCTCCGGTTCCTGTGGGACCAGCAGCGCGGCATCGCCGGCCACCTCGGGCAGGCTCGAGACCGGGGAACAGACCACCGGGCACCCGAGGTTCATGGCCTCGGCAATCGGCAGTCCGAAGCCTTCGTACTTGCTGGGGAACGCCAGGGCGCATGCGTGGCGGTAGAGCCAGACGAGGGCGGCATCGGGGAGGTGCCCGAGGTAGTGCCAGTTTGCGGGTGGCAGTCCCTCGGCGGCGAGACCTTCGAAGCGCGCGCCGACGATAACCAGGGGTGGCAGGTCGATGCGGCGCGATGCCGCCAGTTCGTAGGTCGAGCGCAGCAGACTGAGGTTCTTGCCCGGCTCGAGCGATCCCACGAAGAGGAAATAGTCCTCGGGCAGCGCGAGGTTGGGCCGTGCCGCTGTCGGGGTGCCGGAGGCAAAGGTGCAGCCGTTATGCACGATGCGGAGGCGGTCGGGTGGGAATCCGGCGAGGCGCATCATCTCATTCGCCGTGAATTCAGAGATGCACACGATGCGATCCGCGGTGCGCGTACGGTCGAGCGCTTGGATGGCCATGCGCCGGTGCCAGCCACGAAAGCGCTCGGGGAAACGCAGGAAGCCTATGTCGTGCACGGTGACCACATGGCGCACGGGGGCGGGCGGCGTGAACAGTGGCGCCCCGGTGGCGTGCAGGAGGTGGCATCCCGAGCGGCGCAGCCGCCACGGGGCCGGGCCGGCGGCCCAGACCAGCTCGCGATAGGCGGTGCGCAAAGCGCGCC
>CAZYJB010000593.1:0-3669 GCA_964647675.1 uncultured Verrucomicrobiota bacterium
CGCGAATCCTCGGCGTGCACAGCCTGATGACGCCGGTTGAACTGCTGCAACAGCGCGAGGCCGTCGGTGCCGGAGCTGGCCGACGCTCCGCTCCCGCTGCGCGGCGGCGCGAGGTAGGGAATCGGCTCGCTGGCCCCGGCCTGGATGATGGTGCCCGCATGGGTCACCGGCAGGAACCCCGAGGTGAAATTGCCTCGCTGATTGTAGGGAAGTCCGCGCGCGTCGGGCAGCACCACGAAGGTGGGGAGATTGTCGGCCTCGTTGCCGAGGGCATAGCTCACCCAGGCCCCGACGCTCGGGAAACCAGGCAGAAGAAACCCGGTGTTCATCAGGAAACTGGCCGGGCCATGCACGTTCGTGCGCGACTCCATCGCCATGAGAAACGCCATCTCGTCCACGTGCCGCGCCTGATGCGGAAACACGCTGCTGACCCAGCGACCGCACTGCCCGTGCTGTCGGAACGGGAAGGGCGACTTCATCACCTTGCCCGGCTCCGACGTGGCCGCCTCCACCCGCGAGCCATCGCCGGGATCGAACGGCTTACCATGCAGGCGCTCCAGCTCGGGCTTCCAGTCGTAGGTGTCCATCTGGCTCGCGCCGCCATTCATGAACAACTGGATCACTCGCCGCACGCGCGGCGGGAAGTGTGGCGCACGCGAACCCGAGGGTGCGGCCGCCGACAATTCGGACGCGGCCCCCGACTCGCGCGCGAACAAACTCGCAAATGCCACACCGCCCAACCCGCCCCCGAGACGCCAGAGGAAGGACCGACGTGTCGCCGCGGACGGCGGAATCGCCCCCGGCTCAATCGATGAAATGGAATTCATTGCTGTTCAAAAGCAGGCGGCAGAGGTCCCCGAGGCCGTGCTGCCGGACATGCGCGACCGCCTGCCGCAGTTCCTCGGACTCCGGCTCGCGGAGGGTGACCCAGCGCAAGGCGAGACGTGCGTGGTCCGACTCGTCGTGCGCGGACGATCGCACCCTTGCCGCGACGGCTTCGCTCTGGAGGAAGACGAACGGATGGTGCATCAGCGCGAAGGCCTGGAGCGCGGTGAACGATTCGCTGCGCACCGGCGCCGACTGGTCGCCCGGCGGCGAGTCGAGAGCGTCCATCAGCGGGTCCGGCAGGGTGCGAAAGAGGAATCGGTAGATCGACCGCCGCTGGTTGCCGGGGGTCGCAAGGTTGTAGGCGGTGTAATCCACGTTCGGCGTGACGTGGATGCCCGGGGTCATGAGGAAATGCTTCGTGGACGGCCCGCCCATGGTGAGATCGAGGGAACCTCCCAGCGCGAGCAGCGTGTCACGGTAGGTCTCGGCATCCAACCGCCGCCTCAGCGGTTGGAAGGGATGGGCGTGCAGCGGATCGGCGGCCTTCTGCTGCCACGTGGCGCTGGAGAGGATCAGACGGTGCAGGCCTTTGAAGGAACCGCGCAGATCGTCGCGAAAGGTCACGGCGAGCCAGTCGAGCAGCTCGGGCGCCGTCGGCGCGCTGCCCATGCGGCCCAGATCATTCGGAGTCTCCGCGATGCCGCGTCCGAAGTGGTAGTGCCACACGCGATTGACGATCGTGCGCCAGAACAGCGGGTTGTCTTCGTGACTTATCCAGCGCGCCAGGGCGGCACGTCTCGCGGCGCCATCGGCGCGGGCCTCGAAGCGCGACGGCAGCGCGCTGACACACGACAACGCCCCGGGCTCGGCGGCCTCCATCGGACGGGTGATCTCGCCGCGGCGCAGGACGTGCACGGGGCGCGGACGGGTGACCGCCTTCTGCCCGCCGTTGGGCAGAAACAATCCCGCGCCCGCGAACACCCGACGCGGCTCGGGCATGGCCTTCAGCTCACGCGCCACGCGCTCCGCGAGGTAGTGGGCGGCGAGTTCGAAGGCCTCCGCCGGGGAACGGGTCGTCTCCTCCTTCGCCAGCACGGGCTGCAACCGTTCCGGAACCGGCGTGATCCGCACCGGCGCGGCGTGTTCGGTCACCGAAATCCGGAATCGCCCCAGCGTATGCTGGCGCCCGTGTTCCTGGCGCAGCACGACGCGCAGGCTCCCGCCCCGCAATCCATCACGCGGTTCCTGCAAATTGAACACCACCGCATGCGCGCGGCCTTCCTGGGGATGGATCCCCCAGCCGGTCGCCGGATCCGCGTCCACTGCGTGGGCTGCCGTCCAGCCCTCCTGCTCGAAATCCGCGCCGGGCTCGTTCAAGGCCGCCGCCTCGAACTGTTCCGGCGCCGCCGCCGGCGCGAACGCCACGTGCACATCGGTCAGGTGGAAGTTGCCATTCGCCGCGCGCCCCGGTCCTTTTCCGGGCAGCCGGTCGTCGGGCAACACCTCCAGCCGCAGCGCGGTCGGACGCGTCAGCGAACTTCGGAACTGCACGGTCACCACTTCCGTCGTCGGGCTCGGGCCCGCAGCCAGCAGCGACTGGTCACCGAGCTTCTCGAGCGTGGTGCCCGATACCGCGGACCATCGTTCCGGCTCGAGGACGGTCCAGGCCACGGTCCGGGAGCGCATCGTCTGCTCCCACTCCCGCTGGTCCCCGCGCAGGGCGTCGTCCCGCAGGGCCTCCACCGCATTCGTATCGCGCCGATCCAGCGCCACCTGAAGCCGCAGCCATTCCTCCCGGCGTCCATGCGCCTCGGGATCGAGGTCGTACAGGCGCTCGGCCTTTTCGGTGCCCGCGAACACCGCCTGCAGCGCGTAATAGTCACGCTGCGGAACCGGGTCGAACTTGTGGTCATGGCAGCGCGCGCAATGGACCGTCACTCCGGCAAAGGTCGACATGACGTTGGCGATCATGTCGTCGCGATCAAGGTAGCGGCCGATCTCGCGGTCCAGCGTGTCCTCGCGGATGTCGCGCAACGAACTCTCATCCCAGGGTCCGGCGGCGAGAAAGCCAAGGGCCGGGATCAGCCCGGGTTCCGCGGGGAAAAGCGCATCCGCGGCGATCTGCTCCTGTGCGAAGCGCGTGTACGAACGATCCGAATTGAATGCCTCGATGACGTAGTCGCGGTAGGGCCACGCGCTCTCGCGCGGGCGGTCCTGGTCGTGCCCGTGCGTCTCCGCGAAGTGCGCGACGTCGAGCCAATGCCGCGCCCAGCGCTCTCCATATCGGGGCGAGGCGAGCAGGCGATCCACTTGCGCACCGGGCGCAGCCGGATCCGGATCCGCCGCGAACGCCTCCACCTCGTCGACACTGGGATTGAGACCGTGCAGGTCGACGGCCATGCGGCGCAGCAGCACCCGACGATCGACGGCGGGCGCCAGATCGGCGACGCCGTGCCGGGCGAGGGCGTCCCGCACGAAGGCATCGATGGGGTGACCTGGGAATCCGGCCGGCACCGGCGGACGGCGCAGCGGTTGCACCGCCCACCACGAACCGGCGGAGCTCGCCGGGGTGCCCTGTGTGCGGGGATCCGGTGCCCCGGCGCGCACCCAGCGCTCGAGTGCCTGGACCTCCGTTTCGGGAAGCGTCGACTTGGGCGGCATGGCCACTTCCGCGTGCGACCGGCGCACGGCCTGGATGAGCAGGCTGGCCTCGGGCTGGCCCGGGACCACGGCGGGACCCCGCTCACCGCCCAGGGCCCAGCCGGACCGCGAATCGAGCGCCAGCCCGCCCTTCGTGCGACCGGCGTCGTGGCTGTGGCATTCGTAGCAGCGCGTCCGCAG
>CAZYJB010000594.1:0-3665 GCA_964647675.1 uncultured Verrucomicrobiota bacterium
GTCGGGGAAGGTGCCGTACACGCGACCGCCCAGAACCGCACCGCCGAGGATGAGGTGGTGGTTGCCCCAGCCGTGATCGCTGCCGGCGCCACTCGGCTGCAACGTGCGCCCGAAGTCGGACAGCGTGAAAGCCGTCACGCGATCGGGAATGCCGAGTTCGACGGTCGCGTTGTGGAAGGCGGCGAGCGCTTCGGAGACCTGGCGCAGGAGATCCCAGTGCTGCCAACTCTGGGCCCCGTGCGTGTCGAAACCACCGAGCGAACAGAAGAAGACCTGGCGCTGCAGGCCGGTCGAGGGCCGCAGCTTGATGATCTTCGCCACTTGCAGCAGTTGGTTGCCGAGCTGCGTACCCGGGAACGCCGTGCCAATGGCGGCCGAAGTCCCGGTGAGCATGGCGTTCAAGCCGAGCGCGTCCTTGCGCACCTGGTTCGCGGCCTGGATCAGCGCGAGTCCGCTGTCGAACTCGAGCACCTGCTGCATGCCCATCCGGCGGGCGTCCGACGCCGATTGCGGCCACAACTGGAGTCCGCTGGGATCCAGGTTGAACCCGGGGAGCAGGCTGGCCGACTGCACGATCTGCCCGGAGCAGAACAGCGAAGGGCCGGTGACCGAGATGCTCGCCGGAAAGGTGGCGCTGCCATTGAGGCCGTTGACCTTGTCCGCCGTGCGCGCGCCCCATCCGCTCGAGCCCGAGGTCGAGGGAATGCCGCTCTGCATCTGCTGGATCTGGTCCGAGTGCGAGAAGAGGTTGGTCGGCACCGGTGCGGCGTTGGCGAGGAACTGCGCGCGCGTGACGGGCTGGACGAGCATGCCGGTGTTGGCGAGCACGGCGAGACGTCCCTGCGCCCACAGCGGATGAATGGCCGACAGCCCGGGGTTGAGTCCGTAAGGCGTGCCTTCGGGCGTCTCGACCGGCAGCAGCGCTCCGTTGTTGTCGGGGAGCGCCAGCGAGCCGCGAGCGGTCTGGTAGGCGTCGAACTGCGCCTGGGTCAGCGGCACCACCGTGTTGTGCCCGTCGTTGCCGCCGGTGAGGAAGATGCAGACGAGGGCCTTGTAATCGGGCGGCGAATTCTGCGCGAGGGCGTTGAGGCGTCCGAGCCGGGAGAGCAGCGCGGTGCCGCCGAGGCCGCCGAGGAGTTGTCGGCGGGTGATGCGATGTTGGAAGGAGGACATGGCGGTTCGGGAGTGGGGGTGAAGTGGGCGGGCGATCGGGTTTCAGTGCTGGACGGCGAACTGGCCACTCAAGGCCGTGAGATAGATCACGGTTTCGATGCGCGTCTTCGCATCATAACCGGGCGCGGCCGCGGTGATGATGGCCTGCTTCATGGCCGCGGGCATGCGGCCGTGCAGCAGCACGTTGTTGGCGAGTTCGACGAGGGAGGCCAGGTCGCTGCCGTAGGGTTGGAAGGGCGCGAGGTCGACCGAGAAATCCGAACCCGGATTGTTGAGCACCGAATGGAAGAGGTTGCCGCGCAGCGTGGCTTCGGTCGGGCTGTAGATCTGGAACTCGGGTCCGTACAGCGCGGGGTTCTTCGGCACGCGATAGAGCGGTGAAAACCAGTTGAACACCGAAGGCGGCGTCAGGATCCCCTGTCCCATGTAGTCGAACAGATAGGAGATCTGTTGCGCGGTGGAGATGCTGCCGTTGAGGGAACGCACCAGGGTGGTCATCTGGAGGATGGGTTCGCGCAACCGGCCCTGCGTGGGTGTCGCCGTGTCCTGGCGTGCCTCGGGGTCGAGAAGAATGGCCCGCACCACGGCCGCGAGATCGCCGCGCACGCCGGCGCCGTTGTCGTTGAAGACCGCGGCCACGCGCTGGATGTAGCCCGGGCTCGGGTTGCTCATGACCAGCGCGCGGATGAGGCGTGTGGCCACGAACGGCGCCAGGTTGGGATGCTGCATCAGACAGTCGAGAAGCGCGTCGAGGTCCTGGTCGACGGTCAGGCCCGCCGGCACGCTGCACCCGAGATAGGTTTTGGCGGAGGTGTCGTGGTTGGCTGCGCGCGGCTCCATGCGCGCGCCGAAGAACTCCCAGTTCTGGTTCTGCGGCGTGGCCCCCGGCGCGGTGGCATACGTCCACCCGGTCAGCGCGCGCGCGACCTGTTGCACGGTGTCTTGCGAGTAGGCCGGGAGGCGCTCGCCGACTGCGTTGGTAGCGAACGAGCCATCCGGGTTGAGGATCCAGAGACCGATGGAGAAGAGCTGCAGCATCTCGCGCGGATAGTTCTCGTTGGCGCCGCCCGCGAGCCCGGGCTTCAGCGAGTTCGCGAGATCGAGGTACTTGCCCATCGAGGGACTGACGGTGACCTCGCGCAGAAGCGTGCGGTAGTTGCCAAAGGCATTGGTGCTGAGCGCGCGCAGCCAGGGCACCATCTCGTCGGCATAAATCAATTTGTTGGCCGAGGTGACGAGGATCTGTCCGAGGGAATAGGCCACGCGCTGTCGCAGCTGGTCGGGCGCGTTGGCGTAGGTCGAGAAGATCCATTGCCGCAGGGCACCCATGGAATTCCCGGGAATGTCCGGCACCGGCGTCGCGGGCAACGCGAGCTGCTGTTCCAGATAGGCTTCGAGGCCCATCGATTCGACCGCCGCGAGAGACGCGGGGGAGGGTCCGAACGACGATTGATCCAGAAAACGCGCGGCGCCGAGACGGGTGGTGCTCACCGGCTGGATGGCGGGTGCGGACAGCGTGACGGCGGCGGAAGCGAAGGCGGAGGGATCAGCGACCGAGGTGGCGCGCACGGACACGGTGGCGGGCGACGGCAGGGCCGCCGGCGCCGTGTAGAGGCCCGCGGTGGAGATGGTGCCGACCGTGGCGTTCCCGCCCGCGATGCCGTTCACCGACCAGGTGACCGTGGTGCTGGGAGTGCCGGCGACCGTGGCCGTGAAGGCCTTTTGATACCCCAGAGTGACGGCCGCCGAGCCCGGGGCGACCGAGACCACCACTGCCGGTGCGGTCAGGGTGACCGTGGCCTGCGCCGAAACGGACGGCGCGGCCACGGACGTGGCACGCACGGTGACCGTGGCGGGCGACGGCAGCGCGGCCGGCGCGGTGTAGAGGCCCGCGGTGGAGATGGTGCCGACCGTGGCGTTCCCGCCCGTGATGCTGTTGACCGACCAGGTGACGGACGTGTTGGGGCTGCCCGAGACGGTGGCCGAGAAACTGCGCGTGCCGTTGAGACCCACGGTGGCGGAAGTCGGCGCAACCGCCACCGAGACTGTGGGCACAGCGACCTGGGCATTGACCGTGTTTCCCGTGACTGCGCCTGGCGCCGGCTGGCGCACCGCGAAGGTGACGGGTCCGGTCTGGGTGGTGGTGAAGGTGGCGGTGATCTTGGTGGACGAGACGAACGTGGTGGGCAGATCGACGCCGTTGGCGGTTGCCACGGAGTCGGCCGCAAAGTTCGAACCGTTGAAGCTCACCTGGGTGGTGCCGGTCTTGAGCGAGGACGGCGAAACGCTCCATAGCCACGGATACTTCCGCGTGATCTTGAGCGAGGTGGAGGCGAACGAGGTCGGATACGCCGTGCTCCGCGCCTTGACGATCACGGTGTTCGCAGCCGGCGCGACGGCAGGCGCGGCGTAAAGGCCCGAGGCCGAGATCGTGCCCACCGTCGCGTTACCGCCCTGAATCTCGTTCACCAACCAGACGATGGTGTTGGGCG
>CAZYJB010000595.1:0-2126 GCA_964647675.1 uncultured Verrucomicrobiota bacterium
CCCGTCCCCAGTCCACCCCGGCCGCCGTTTCGCGGTCGGGACGATTCTCCGCCTCGGCCGCCGCCGACGTCGCGGCGTTCTCGGAATCGATCAGCTTTGACTGGCGGTTGTGGCGCCAGGACATCCGCGGGTCGACGGCACACGCGCGCATGCTGTGCCGCATCGGCGTGCTCACCGCGCCGGAGCTGGCTTCCATCGTGCGCGGACTTGAGTCCATTGCCGCCGACATTGAAGGCGGCACGTTCGTCTGGAAAGCGGAGCTCGAGGACGTGCACATGAACATCGAGGCCGAGCTCACGCGCCGCGTGCCGGCCGGGGCCAAGCTGCACACCGCGCGATCGCGCAACGATCAGGTCGCGCTCGATGTGCGCCTCTGGCTTCGTGACGAGGTGGACGCCCTCGACCAGGAGATAGCCGGACTCCAACGCGCGCTCGTGACGCTCGCCGGGGCCAACGCCCATGTGCTGATGCCGGGCTACACGCACCTGCAGCGCGGGCAGCCCGTGTCGTTCGCGCACCATCTGCTGGCGTACGTGGAGATGCTGGCGCGGGACCGCGAGCGCTTCGCGGATGCGCGCGGGCGTGCGAATGTCTGTCCGCTGGGCTCCGGCGCGTTGGCGGGATCCACGCTTCCCCTCGATCGCGAATTCGTCGCGCGCGAGCTGGGTTTTGTCGACCGTCGTGGGCGGCCGCGCGTCACGCAGAACTCGATGGACGGCGTGAGCGACCGCGATTTCGTGATCGAGTTCTGCGCCGCGGCGGCCCTGCTGGCGGTTCACCTCTCGCGACTCGCCGAGGACGTGATTCTTTGGGCGAGCACCGAGTTTGGATTCATCCGGATTGCCGACTCGTACACCACGGGGTCGTCGTTGATGCCGCAGAAGAAGAACCCCGACGTCGCGGAACTGACGCGCGGCAAGTCCGCACGCGTGGTAGGGAACCTCATGGCGCTGTTGACGCTGCTCAAGGGACTCCCGATGACCTACAACCGGGACTTGCAGGAGGACAAGGAGCGCTTGTTCGACAGTGCCGACACCGTACGCGGGTGTGTGCGGTTGATGGGCGCCATGCTGGATCACACGACCGTGCAGGCCGCGGCGTGCGAAGCGGCGGCGGCAGACCCCCTGCTGCTGGCGACCGATCTTGCGGATTACCTCGTGCTCAAGGGGCTGCCGTTCCGCCAGGCCCACCATGTCGTCGGTGCGCTGGTGGGGCGGGCCGATCGCCAGGGCGTCCCGTTGAGCCGGCTGGGGCTGGAACAATTTCGGGAGGAGTCGGCGTTGTTCGGACCGGATGTGCTTGCGATGTTCGATCTTCAGGCGGCGATGAAGCGCCGGAATCTGGTCGGCGCGCCCGGAACGCGGGAGGTGCCGCGGCAGGTGGCGCGCTGGAAGGCGCAACTCTTCGGTACTGGAAAGCGCGGTCGCGGGGTCTGACCCACTCGGAAAAGGGCGGGGCGCGTGCCTTGGTCGTTGCGGGGCGCGCGGGTCGTTGGTGCGGTGGCGGCATGTCTCGTACGTCGCCGTCGTCGCCGGCATCGGGCGCTGGGGGGTCGCTGCTGGAGCCTCACGGAGGCTACGCCCGGCTCCACAGCTTCCAGGTCGCACAGCTGGTGCATGACGTGACGGTGCGATTCTGTGCGCGTTACATCGACCGCTTCAGCCGGACGCGTGATCAGATGGTTCAGGCGGCGCGTTCCGGGGTGCAGAACATCGCCGAAGGCAGCATGGCCAGCGGCACCTCGAAGCGGACCGAGCTCAAGCTGACCAACGTCGCCCGCGCCAGCCTCGAGGAACTGCGATTGGACTACGAAGACTTCCTGCGCCAGCACGGATGGGATGTCTGGCACCGCGCCGACCCAAGGCGCCAGGAACTGGTCGCCCGCCGCTGCCGCAGCGCCGACGAAGTAGCGCAATGGGTGAAGGAAGTGGCCCACCGGGAATGGAAGAGGGCGAGGGAACGGGATGGACGGGATGGACGGGATGGACGGGATGGACCTCATGGACCTCATGGACCTCATGGACAAGGGCACGCGCCTGTGATTGGGCAGAGGGCGGAGCTTGAGTCCATCGAGTCCATCGAGTCCATCGAGTCCATCGAGTCCATCGAGTCCATCGAGTCCATCG
>CAZYJB010000595.1:2226-3664 GCA_964647675.1 uncultured Verrucomicrobiota bacterium
AGTCCATCCCCCCAGCTCCGGCGGCCCTCTACCCCTCCATCGCCGCCAACGCCGTTCTGGTCCTGATTGGAGTCGCTTCCTCGCTGTTGGCGCGCCAGATTCGGGCGCAGGCTGCGGCGTTCGAATGCAAAGGCGGTTTCACCGAGAAGCTTTACCGGGTGCGCGCCCAGCGCCGTGGCTGAGTCAACCATTGTTCAAGGCGCAAGGTTTTCCTAAACTTGCGCGTGCCCATTCGCAGCGTCCTTGTCCTCGGTGCCGGCAGCGCCGGCCTGATGGCCGCCATCACGCTGAAACGACTGCTTCCCGACCTCGCCGTGACCGTGGTGCGAAGCCCGGACCTCGGCATTATCGGCGTCGGCGAAGGGACGACACCCGCGTTCCCGCGGCACTTTTTCGAAACCCTTCGCCTCAAGCCCCAGCAGTTCTTCGAGATCGCGGAACCCACCTGGAAGCTCGGCATCCGCTTCCTCTGGGGACCGCGACCCGAGTTCTACTACACGTTCGCCCTCGAACACGTGCAGAAGCTCGCCGATCTCAGCCGTAACCCGGGCTTCTTCAACAACCCCGACTCCCTCCACTGCGGGCCGGTGTCCGCCTTTCTCGCGGGCAATCGCGCCTTCCCGCGGCGCGCCGACGGCATGCCGCAGTTCCACAACCAGTACGCCTTCCACATCGAGAACAAAAAACTGGTCGCCTGGCTCGAAGGTATTTGCCGCACGTTCGGCGTCCTGTTCCGCGACGCGACGGTCACCGCCGAACGCCATGAACAAGGCATCGCCGCGCTCATCACTGAGACCGGTGAACGCCTCACCGCCGATCTTTACCTCGATGCCTCCGGATTCCGCAGCGAACTGCTCGAACGCACCCTCGGCGAACGCCACCTCAGCTATGAGGACTCGCTCTTCTGCGATCGCGCGGTGATCGGCGGCTGGCCGCGCACCAACGAACCCATCAAGCCGTACACGACTGCCGAAACCATGGATGCCGGCTGGTGCTGGCAGATTGAACACGAGAACTTCATCAACCGCGGCTACGTCTACTGCTCGAGGTTCATCAGCGACGACGACGCGCGCGCCGAACTCCTGCGCAAGAACCCGAGCATCGCCACAACTCCGCGCGTCGTGCGTTTCCGTAGCGGGCGCCTGTCCCGCAACTGGGTCGGCAACGTGGTCGGCATCGGCAATGCCGTGGGCTTCGTCGAACCCCTCGAAGCCACCGCGCTGCAAATCATCTGCGTCCAGGTCAGCACCCTCGCCGACGCGCTGATCGACTCGCTGGGCGAGCCCAATCCGTCTCTGATCGAACTCTACAACCGCTTCAACGCGCAGGCCTGGGACGACATCCGTGATTTCCTGGCGGTGCACTACCGCTTCAACACCCGGCTCGACACGCCGTTCTGGATCGCGGCGCGCCATGAAACCCAACTCCATGGCGCCGG
>CAZYJB010000596.1:0-3663 GCA_964647675.1 uncultured Verrucomicrobiota bacterium
GCGCCGGTCACGTTCGTGCCCCCCTCGCCAGGGCAGAAATCGGTCAGTCAGGCGACCTATTCGAAGGGGAACTGAACCATGCGCCCGCCACTGCCTGACTCCCCCCGCCCAATCCCCACGCCCGCCCGCGTTTCCGGCCGGGCTTTTCGCGTGGTTCTCATGCTGATCGCGGTCGCCCTCGCGATCCTGCCGGACGCGATCGATTCCGCTCAGGCTTCGGAGTCCGCCCCGGCTTCCGTGGTGCCGGCGATTTCGGTCCCCGCAACCACCCGCCAGGGCCGGGCGCCGACAGCCAAGCCGGCTGTCCCGCCGATCGCCGAGCCCCACGATGTCGTCGGCGCCGCCGTGGAGAACGAACTGCCCCGTCAGGAGATCGAGCGCAAGGTGCGAGAAAAGTGGGAGGACGGTCCCCTCGAGGAAAGTCCCGAAATTGTGTCCTTCCGCAATCAGCTCAAATTGGGCCGCGAGGAACGGCGACAAGGTCAGTATGCGGATGCCATCGCTCGCTTTGTGATGCTGCTCCGCTCGGCTGCGCCCGACGAATTGAAGCGCCCGGCCATGATGGAGCTGGGGATAGCGATCCAGGAGCAGGGCGAGCCCTCGCGCGCGGCCCAGACGTTTGCGCAGTACATCGACCGGTTCCCGCGGCAGCCCGGGGTGATCGAGGCGTATCTGCGGCAGGGCCTGGCCTACCGCCAGATGGGCGCGACCACGATCGCCATTTCGAAGTTCTATGCGGTCATGACCAGCGCGCTGAGCCTGCGCCTCGATCAGATGGAGTACTACAAGCGCCTCGTGCTCCAGGCGCAGGTGGAGATTGCCGAGACCTTTTATCTCGAGGGGCGTTGGGCGGAAGCCGTGGACTTCCTGCAGCGCCTGCTCAAGGCCAACGACCGGCAGCTCGACGTCGAAGAGGTGCGGTTCAAGTTGGTGCGCGCCCTGGCCGCGCAGGAAAAGCGCTCCGAGGCGGTGGGTCAGGCCCAAGTCTTCATCGAGCATCATGCGGCGTCACCGTATGTGCCCGAAGTGCGCTTCATTCTGGCCTCCACGCTCAAGCAGCAGGGACGAAACCAGGAGGCGCTGGAACAGGTGATGCGGCTCCTCGAATCACAGCGATCGGAGGCGGAGCGTGACCCGCGGGCCTGGATCTATTGGCAAAAACGCGCCGGCAACGAGATTGCCAACCAGCTCTACCGCGAGGGCGACTACTTGGGGACGCTCCAGATCTACGACCGATTGCTCACCCTCGACGAATCCGCCGAGTGGCAGTTGCCGGTGCTCTATCAGATCGGACTCGCCTTCGAACGCCTCCAGCAGCCGGCCAAGGCGTCCGACGCCTACTCCCGACTGCTGCGCCGCGAAGGCGAGGTGGCCGGGGGCAACGGTCCCGCCCCCAGCCTGAAAACCGTCCTCGAGATGGCGCGCTGGCGTCAGAACAATCTCAAGTGGATGCAGACCGCGGCCGCGAGCTCGGCTGCCATCCGCCAGTCTCCCAGTGCCGTTCTACCCTCGCCTGACCATGTATCATCCCCGGGAAATCGTTGAACACCTGCGCAGTACGCTGGCGCTCTACCGCAGCCTCCTGACCGTCGTCGAATCCGAGAACTCCGAGCTCAGGCGTTCGGAACCCCCTGAGCTCAAGGGCAATGCGGAGGTGAAAAAGGGCTTGCTTCCCCGCTTGGTTGCATCGCTAGATCCGCTGGCAAAGTGCCGGTCCGCGTGGCAGACCACCGGGCCCGCGGAGCGCGCGCGCCACCCGGAGATCGGTGATCTGGTGCGCCAGAACCAGGATCTGTTGATGAAGATTTTGATGCTGGATCGCGAGAATGAGCAGGCCCTGCTGCGGCACGGCCTGGTGCCGGCGCGTGAACTGCCCTCCGTGAACCGGCAGCGCCCGCATTTCGTTTCCGATCTCTATCGCCAGCAGGGCAGCCGGTGAGTTCCGACGAGACTGCATGCCCATCGAGAAGATCATCGTTCTCGAGGACGACCTGATTGGTCGGAAGAATCTCGAGCAGCAACTGCGACAGCGCCGGTACGATGTGGCGTCCGCCAGCACGCTGGCCGAGGCGCAGGAGCTGCTGGGCCGCGACACCTTCGACCTGATCTTCGTCGATATCCGCCTCCCCGATGGCGAAGGCACCGACCTGCTGCGCGAATTGCAGTCGCGCCCGCAGCGTCCGCTGGCGGTGATGACTACGGCTTTCGGTTCGGTCGAATCCGCAGTCGACTGCGTCAAAAACGGGGCTTTCGACTACCTGGTGAAGCCCTTCACCTCCGACCAGCTGGAGGTGACCCTCAAACGCGCCGAGCAGCACACTCAGCTCCTGCGCGTGAACCGGTTCCTCAGCCACGAGCAGGACGAAGACTCGGGCTATGAATTGCTGGGCAAGAGCCCGGCCATGGAATCCCTGCGCGCGCTCATCCGCAAAGTGGCGCCGACCCAGGCCACGGTGCTCATCCAGGGGGAAAGTGGTACTGGCAAAGAATTGGTAGCCAGGGCGTTATACCGTCAGTCACCGCGCGCCAATGCGCCGTTCATCAAGGTCAATTGCGCGGCCATTCCCGAGAACCTCATCGAGAGCGAATTCTTTGGACACGAGAAAGGGGCGTTCACGGGCGCGATCAATAAGCGGGAGGGCCGCTTCGAGCTCGCTCACGGCGGCACCATCCTCCTCGACGAGGTCAGCGAGGTCTCGCCCCAGGTCCAGGCCAAGCTGCTGCGCGTCCTGCAGGAGCGCGAACTCGAACGGGTCGGCGGTAATCGTACCATCAAGGTCGACGTCCGCGTTCTGGCCACCACCAACCGGCACCTCGAGCAAAGCGTGCAGCGCAAGGAGTTCCGCCAGGATCTCTACTTCCGACTGAACGTGGTCCCCGTCCAGGTGCCCCCGCTGCGCGAGCGTCGGTCCGACATCCTCGAACTGGCCGAGCAGTTCATGGCGCGGTTCGCGCGCAAGCACGGGGTGCGGGTCAACGGCATTTCCGACGCCTGCCAGCGCGCGCTGCGCGCGCACGATTGGCCCGGCAATGTGAGGGAATTACAGAATGTCCTCGAGCGCGCGGTGATCCTGTGCGGCGAGGGCGGCCAGCTCGAAACCGAACACCTCGGGTTCATGGCCTCTGCGGCAACGGCCGCCCCGGATCCGCTGCCAGCCTCCGCGACCGGCCCGGCTCCAGCGGCATCCGCGCTCGCACCCGCACCCGCACCCGCGGCGGTCGGTACCGGGGTGCCCGGCGTCCCCATCACCTCGACCGAGGCCATCACGTCGCTCGCTGAGATGGAGCGTCAGCAGATCTTCCGCGCCCTCGATCACACCGGGGGCAACCGCACCCACGCCGCCCGGCTGTTGGGCATCAGCATCCGTACCCTGCGCAACAAGCTGCACGAGTACGGTCGCGACTCGAAGGACGAAGGCGCCGAGGACACCGCCGAGGAACTCGCGCAGTAGACTGCCCGCGGGCGTTTCGCGCCGCTTCATCCGGGATTCGCGACCCTTTCCGGCAAGGTCTGCCGGCTTCCTGGGAATCCGAAAGTTGGGGAAACCCTACCCGATCGTCCTTGCCTACCTGCGGGTGAGGGGCAGGTCAGAAATTGCCTGCCGCCCCAGTCGTGCCGTCATAACCGGTTGAATTCTCGTTGGATGGGGGCATGGCACGAGC
>CAZYJB010000597.1:0-3657 GCA_964647675.1 uncultured Verrucomicrobiota bacterium
GGCCACGCTTGCCGACATCAGCCGGATCGAACGAATGCCTACGCCGCACGCCCCAGGTCCCGCGACCATGAACGCTTTCCCGGCGCTCCACTTCGCGCGATGCGCCCTGTTGCTCTTCGCGACCACCCTGAGCTTTGGATGGGTGCCGGACGCCCTGGCGGCGGAGCCGGTCGAGTTCAACCGCGACATCCGGCCCATCCTTTCCCAGAACTGTTTCCTCTGCCACGGCCCCGACGAAGCCGAGCGCAAGGGTGGCCGCAAGGCCGATGGCGGTCTGCGCCTGGACACACCCGAGGGCCAGCGCCATGACCACGGCGGCTGGGCCGCAGTCGTCCCGGGGCGTCCCGAAACGAGCGAACTGCTGAAGCGCCTCGTCACTCAAGACCCCGACGACGTCATGCCCCCGCAGGCCAGCGGCAAGCAACTCACGAGTGCCGAGATCGAAAAGGTCCGCGCCTGGATCGAACAGGGCGCCGCCTTCTCGCGCCATTGGTCCTACGAGCCGCCGAGACAACCCCCGCTACCCGCCGTGAAGAACACCGCGTGGCCGCGACAGGACCTCGACCGTCTCCTGCTCGCACGCCTCGAGCGTGAGGGATTGTCCCCCCAGCCCGAGGCCGACCGTCGCACGCTGGCCCGCCGCGCGGCGCTCGATCTCACTGGTCTTCCCCCTGCCGCCGACGAGTTGCGCTCGTTTCTCGCGGACACGCGCCCCGACGCTTACGAACGCTTCATCGAGGTTCTGCTCGCCAAGGAGGCTTATGGCGAACACTGGGCGCGCCTTTGGCTGGACCTCGCGCGCTACGCTGATTCCGCCGGCTACGCCGACGATCCGCCGCGCAGCATCTGGCCTTACCGCGACTACGTCATCCGCGCATACAACCGCAACCTCCCCTTCGATCAGTTCACGATCGAACAGCTCGCCGGGGATCTCCTGGAAAACCCGACCGAAGACCAGCTCAAGGCCACCGCATTCCATCGCAACACGATGACCAACAGCGAGGGCGGCACCAGTGACGAGGAGTTCCGCAACGTGGCGATCGTGGACCGCGTGAACACGACGTACGCCGTCTGGATGGGCACCTCCATGGCCTGCGCGCAGTGTCATACCCACAAGTACGATCCCATCACGCAGCACGAGTACTTCCAGTCCTTTGCCTTCCTCAACAACACCGCCGATGCCGATCGCCCGGACGAGACGCCGCTCCTCGAGTTCTATTCGGAGTCAGCCCGGGAACGACGTCGCGCGATCGACGCGGAGTTCGCCTCGCTCGAACAGCACCTGGCCCGGCGAACGCCAGACTTCACGCTCGCCGCCGCCGCGTGGGCACGCCTGGCGCCAGGCCGGTTGCCGTGGCAGGCCCTGTCGCCCTTCACGGCCCGCGCGGAGTCCGCGGCGCGCCTGCAGCGGCTCGACGATCTGAGCCTGTTGGTCCAGCGCGCCGCGACGAACCTCACGCAGGACACCTACACTCTCGAAATCCCTTTCGACACCGACACCACCCTCACCGCGCTTCGACTGGAGGCGTTGGCCCACGATTCGCTGCCCGAAGGCGGCCCCGGAATTGCCGGTGGCTTCACCGTGCGACGGGTGAAGGCGTCGCTGCAACCGGTGCCCAACCAGGCCGGACCCGAAGCGCGCTTCGTACGCCTCGAGCTGGCGGGGAAAGGCAGTCTGGCGCTGGGTGAAGTGTCCATCTTCAGCAACGGCGACAACGTGGCCCAGGCGGGCGTCGCGCGGCAAAGTAGCACGCTCGGAGAAGCCGGCGCCGAGTTCGCCATCGACGGTCGCACCCAACCCTCTCCCGGCGCGCCCGGATTCTCTCGCACCGAGGGCGATCGACCTCCCTGGTGGGAAATCGACCTCGGCGCCGTCAAACCGGTCGAACGCCTGAGCCTCTGGGGCGCTCCGGTCCCCGAGCCGGCGGCTGAGGGACTGCGAGTGGTCGTGCTCGACGCGAACCGCCGGGTGGTCTGGGAAAAATCCAATGTGGCGGCTCCCAAACCAGGAGTCGCCACCAGCCTCGATCTCACCGGACCGCGCGACCTCGAATTCGCCACCGCGGTCGCCTCGACCAATGCCGGCACATTCGATGCCGCGCTCGTGGCCTCGGACACCCCGCGCGCCACACTGATCCATCCGCGGCTCGGCAAGGCGCGGGAACGCGGCTGGGCGGTCTCGGCCGGTGCGGGGGACCAGGCGCTGACGCTGCTGCTGAGTGGTCCGACTGAGATCCCGCGCGGGGCCACCCTGAAGATCACGGTTCAGCAGCAGGCCAGCGCGGAGAACCAAACGCTGGGCAGACTGCGCCTCGCGGCGACGGGCGACCCGCGGGCGGCCGACCATGTCGACACTCCGACCGAGGTGCTGACGGTGCTGCAGCAAGACGAAACGCGCCGCACGGACGCCGACCGCGCGCTGCTGCGGCAACACTTCGTCCGCCACGTGGCCCCGGCGTTCCAGACCGAGCGCGAGCGCCTCGCCGCGCTCGAGGCCGAGCGCACCGCGATGAAGCCGCTCACGGTTCCCGTGCTCCGCGATCTGCCCGAGAAAGAGCGCCGCGCGACCAAGGTGCAACTGCGCGGGAACTACCTCGTCACCGGTGACGAGGTGCGTGAAGGCGTGCCCGCCGCGTGGCATCCCCTGCCCGCCAACGCGCCGCCCAACCGACTCACGTTCGCGCGCTGGTTGGTGGCGCGCGAGAATCCCCTGACCGCGCGGGTCATCGTGAACCGGTACTGGGAGCAGTTCTTCGGCGACGGCATCGTGCGTACCAGTGAAGAGTTCGGTTCCCAGGGCGAGGCGCCCATCCACCCCGAGTTGCTCGACTGGCTGGCAGTCGGGTTCATGGACTCAGGCTGGGACGTCAAGGCCCTGCTCCGGCAACTCGTCACCAGCGCCGCCTACCGGCAATCGTCGCGGGTCACGGCGCTGGCCTTGGAGAAGGATCCCGACAACCGACTCGTCTCACGCGGACCCCGTTTCCGTCTGAGCGCGGAGATGGTGCGCGACCAGGCCCTGGCCTCCGCGGGACTGCTCAGCGCAAAAATGTACGGACCGTCTGTGCGCCCCATCCGGCCCAGCCTCGACCTGCGCGCTGCATTCGGCGGCAATCTCGACTGGCAGACCAGCCCAGGCGAGGACCGGCACCGGCGCGGACTCTACACCGAATGGCGCCGCACCAGCCCATACCCGTCCATGGTCACCTTCGATGCACCGTCACGCGAGATCTGCACCCTGCGCCGCAATCGGTCCAACACACCGCTGCAGGCGCTCGTCACTCTCAACGATCCAGTCTTCGTGGAAGCCGCACAGGCCCTCGCGCTGCGCATGATCGAAGGCACCACCGATCCCGCGCAACGGCTTCAATTGGGCTTCGAACGGGTCCTCTGCCGTCCTGCCACCGCGCCCGAGATCGCCGAGTTGACGCGGCTGCTCGACGATGCCCGCGCCGCCTTCGACCGCGATCCAGCCCGGGCCTCCGCGCTCGCTCCCGCCTCCGCTTCGGTCGTGAACCACACCGCGCCAGCCGAGCTGGCGGCATGGACCGCCGTGGCCAACGTCCTGCTGAACCTGGACGAGACCCTCATGAAACGCTGACCCCGCCCCGCCCACCATGCATCCGCGCCTTCAGAATCTCCGCCACCAGACGCGAC
>CAZYJB010000598.1:0-3656 GCA_964647675.1 uncultured Verrucomicrobiota bacterium
CGCGGTCTTGCGTCCTGCGGAGGACGCCTTTGGAGTTTGTGCGGGGGGTGTCATCCCGATCGAGGGATCGGGATCGCGCTCTCCTTCAATCGCGCGGTGATCATGACAGGGTTCGAGCAGGTTTTTAGCTGAATCGACGGAAGAAGATCACCATAAATTTTCGTTCAACCGCATTTTTCCGTTGGCTAGCGTGCCGCGCCGTGTCGAACGAACCACACTCATCGCCCATGATGTCGCAGTACCATCGTCTCAAGGGCGAGGTGCCGCGCGACGCTCTGCTGCTGTTCCGTCTCGGCGACTTCTACGAGATGTTCTTCGACGACGCCCACAAGGCCGCCGCCCTCCTCAATCTCGCGCTCACACAACGACAGGGCATCCCGATGTGCGGACTGCCCTATCACGCGGCCCAGGGTTACATCGCGCGCCTGCTCAAACACGGACTCAAGGTCGCCATCTGTGATCAACTCGAGGAGGCGCGCCCCGGCAAGCTCGTCAAACGCGAGGTCACGCAGATCCTCAGCCCGGGCACTCACTTCGACGAACGCATCCTCTCGGCAGAGCATCACAACTACCTCGCCGCGGTCGCGCAGGGGCCACATCGCTTTGGCCTCGCGCTCGTCGATCTCACCACCGCCTCCTTCCGCGTCTCGGAATTCCCCGACGCTGCGGCACTGGCCACTGAACTGCAGCGCGTGCGAGCCGCCGAGGTGATCTTCCCGTCCGACCACGCCGAGCTTGGGTCGCTGCTCACGGCCCTCGACGCCCCTGCCCCTGCCCGTGCCCACGACGCCTGGGCCTTCGAGGCGGCCTCCGCCGAATTCGCGCTGCGCGATCACTTTCGCGTGCAGTCCGTGGACGGTTTCGGTCTCCGCGGTCGTCCCGCCGCAATCGGGGCCGCGGGCGCGGCGCTGCATTACCTGACCCAGCATCTCCGGCGGAATGTCTCGCAGCTCACCTCGCTGCACTTCTACGAGACCACCGGTTACCTTCATCTCGACGCCGCCACCTTGCGCCACCTCGAAGTGCTGGAGGGACCGGAACGCGACGGTCCCGGCGCGCGTCACCTCTTCGGCGCACTCCAGCGCACGGTGACACCAATGGGCGCCCGCCTGCTGCGCGACTGGCTCACCCAACCACTGGCCGAGGTCGAGGGCATCCAGGAGCGTCAGGACGCCATCCAGGCATGGCTCGCCCAGCCCGACCGCCTCACGGTGGTCCGCGACCACCTGCGCGCCGTGCGCGATCTCGAGCGCACTTTCGGACGCCTCTGCTCGGGATCAGGCAATGCGCGCGACCTCGCGGCCTTGCGACTCGGCCTCGAACAGGTGCCCGCGGTGCAATCGCAAGTCCGAGCCACTGCGACCGACGGCGCGGGCGCCCTGCTCGACCGCCTGGCTTCTGCGCTTTCGTGCGAAGCCGATCTCTGCGAGGTCGTCGCGCGCGCGATTGTCGATGAACCGCCCGCGGGCGTTAAGGAAGGCGGACTCATCCGCGATGGATTCCATGGCGAACTGGACGAACTGCGCCGCGCGCAACGCGAGGGTCAGGATTGGCTCGCACGCCTGCAGCAGCAGGAGATCGAACGCACGGGCATTCCCTCGCTCAAGATCCGCTTCAACTCCGTCTTCGGCTACTACCTCGAGATCACCAAAGCCAACCTCGACCGGGTCCCCGCGGACTACATCCGCAAACAGACCGTGGCCAACGGCGAGCGCTTCATCACACCCGCCCTCAAGGAAATGGAGGGACGCATCCTCGGCGCCGAGGAACGCGCGATGAAGCTCGAGTATTCGCTCTTCCAGACCGTGCGCGAACAGGTCGTGGCGCGCATGCCCGCCATCCAGGCGACCGCCGCGGGCCTTGCGCAGCTCGACGTCCTCGCCGGCTTCGCCGAATCGGCGCGCCTCGGTGGTTACGTCCGACCTGAGATCACCGACGACGGCGCGTTGCACCTCGTCGACGGGCGCCATCCGGTGCTCGAACAGTCGGTCACCGACGGCACATTCGTGCCGAACGACACCGATCTCGATCTCGAACAAAACCAGATCGCGCTCATCACGGGCCCGAACATGGCCGGCAAGAGCACCTACATCCGCCAGGTCGCACTGCTGGCGCTGCTGGCCCACACGGGCTCGTTCGTCCCCGCTCGCCGCGCGCGCATCGGCCTGGTCGACCGCATCTTCACACGCATCGGTGCGAGCGACAACCTCGCGCGCGGTCAGTCCACCTTCATGGTCGAGATGAGCGAGGCGGCCAACATCCTCAACAACGCCACGCGCCGCAGCCTGGTGATCCTCGACGAGATCGGACGCGGCACGAGCACCTTCGACGGACTCAGCCTCGCGTGGTCGATCGTGGAGCACCTGCATCATGTGGTGGGAGCGCGGACGCTCTTCGCCACGCACTACCACGAGCTGACCGAGCTGGCCGGAAGACTGCCGCGTTTGCGCAACTTCAACGTGGCGGTGCGCGAGTGGAACGACCAGATCGTGTTCCTCCACAAAATCGTGGCCGGCGGCACCGACAAGAGTTATGGCATCCAGGTCGCGCGGCTGGCCGGCGTGCCACGGCCCGTGATCGAACGCGCCAAGCAGATCCTGCGCGTGCTGGAGGAAGCCGAACTCGATCTCCAGCGGGTCGTCGATTCCGGGGAGACGGCGCCTCCCGTTGCGCCTCCCAAAGCCGCCGCACGCAGCCGGCACCGCGCCGAGCGTGAGAAACTCCGTGCGCTGCCCCAGGATTCGCAGCTCGACCTTTTCGCCGCGTCCCGCGTCGCGGCAATTCCCCTGCCCGCGGCGGACCTCATCCCAACGCCAGGCGATCCAGCTTCCGCGCCAGATCAAAGTCCAGCGCGGTGAGCCCGCCTGCGTCGTGTGTGGTCAGCCGCAACACGACGCGGTTCCAGCGGATGTCGATGTCGGGGTGATGGCCGGCCTTCTCAGCCAGACGCGCGACGCGGTTGACGAACCTCATGGCCGTCACGAAATCCGTGAACTCGAACGTGCGGCTCACCGCCTTTCCCGAGCGTTTCCACGCGGGTACCGATTTCATGGCATCACGCACCGCCGCCGGATCAAGCTTGGACATGCGCGCAACTGAAGCACCCACCCTCCATCGTGCAAGCCTGTCGTCGAAGTCCGCGAGGCGGGCGGCGGCTTCAGGAATCCTGCGATGGCGGGATGAGGATCGGCGGCAGGGGAGAATTGGCGGCGCGCGAATCCCGCCAGAGCTGGAAGCTGGTGATGCCCGACCAGGCCCATGCCACGCCGAAGAGCAGCAGGCCGGACTTCCAGAGGGTTGCCGGCAGCGCGGCGGGTTCGACCGCCTCGGTCAGCGCGCGAATCGAGCTCCAGATCAACAAGCCGAAGTGGGCGCAGAACAGCAGGAAGCCGGCCACCGAAAGGACGAGTTGTCCGGCTCCCGCCCGGCGGCGACCGGCAATCCAGGAGCCCATCCCGGGGGTCGCCAACTGGTTAAGCACCACCGCCGCATGCATGCGGTCGCGGCTGAGGCGCGGTCCGGAGGCGGGCACACATCGGGATTCCATGGGGATCCCCGCGGCCGCGGGGCACTAGGGACGGCCCGACTCACCCGGTCGCGCCACGCCCAGCACGACGAACCACGCGTTATCGTTCTTGTCGTCGCCGCCGAGCACC
>CAZYJB010000599.1:0-3655 GCA_964647675.1 uncultured Verrucomicrobiota bacterium
GGCACCGACCAGGTCCTCGAAGCGAACGTGCGATGGCAAACGGCGCGCGAGGCGTACCGCGAAGTGCGCGACCGCGTGGAGCGCGCGCGGGCGGTGTTTCCGACCGACGTCGACCGCGTCTACATCCGCAAGGACGACGCCTCGGGGATCCCCGTCGCGGTCATCGGCATGGCGCTCGATCCCGGCCTCACCGACTCCTACACGCTGATCAAGAAGACCATCGTGCAGCGCCTCGAGCGCATTGACGGCGTGGCCAGCGTCAAGACCGATGGCTTGGAGGAAAAGGAGATCCTCATCGAGGTCGACCGCCAGCTCGCCGAGGCAACCGGACTCAACCTCTACCAGCTCACGCAGGAGCTCGGCGCGGACAATTTCACCATGGCCAGCGGCCACGTGCGTGACGCGGGCCGCAAGCTGCTCCTGCGCTCGGTTGCGCAGTACCCCTCCATCGAGGAACTCGAAAATCGACCGCTGTCCCCCACCATCCGGCTCAAGGACATCGCGCGCATCCGGTACGAGGAACCGGAGAAGCGCTACTCCGTGCGCGTGAACAGCCGGCCCGCGGTCGCCCTCGTCGTCTTCAAGGAGGGCGAGGCCAACACGGTCGAGGTCTCGCGCCGCATCCAGGCCGAGTTCGAGCGCCTCCAGCAGGACCCCCGCCTCGCCACCCTCTACAGCGAGATGCTGTTCAACCAAGGCAAGGTGGTGGAGGACTCGCTCGACAACCTCGTCTCGGGCGGCATCCAGGGGTCGGTCCTCGCCGCCTTGATCCTGTTCTACTTCCTCGGGCGCATCCGGCTCACGGCCATCATCACCCTCTCCATCCCGATCTCCCTGCTCATGGCGCTGGCGACCATGTTCTTTGCCGGCGAGTCACTGAACATCCTCACCATCCTCGCCCTGGTCATCGCGGTGGGCATGCTGGTCGACAACTCCATCGTCGTCGCGGAAAACATCCATCGCCTGCACGTCGCCGGGCACGGGCGCGCCAGCGCCTGCGTCCTCGGCGCCGCCGAGATCGCCCTGGCAATCACCCTGGCCACGCTTACCACGGTCATCGTCTTCGTCCCTGCCGCTCTCGTGGAGGGCGAGGGACAATTCTTCCTCATCCGCCTCGCCCTGCCCGTCTCCGTCTCGCTGATCGCGTCGCTCCTGGTCGCCCTGGTCTTCATCCCGCTCGCGGTCTTCCTCACGCTCCCGAAGCACCGGATCCAGAACGACTCGTCCTGGTGGCGCCACGCGCACGACCGCATGAACCGCGGACTCGAACGCACTTACGACTTCACCCTTGGCGCCCTCAACCGCGGCTACGTCAAGGGCCTTGCCTTCTTCCTGCGCCACCGCCTCGACCTCATCATCCTCCTGGCCGCGCTGTTCGCGGTCACCTTCGGCTGGGCGGCGCGCCGGATCGAGTTCGTCGAGCAGCAGGAAGAGGACCGCACCCAGTTCCAGTTCAACGTGGAGGCCTCCAACGAATACGGGTTCGAGGACCTCGGCGAATTCTTCCGCGAGGTCGAGAAGATCCTCGAGCAACGCAAGGAGGAGCTCGAACTGAAGGGCTACTTCGTCTTCTTCCGACAACGCTACGGCAGCATCGAGGGCTGGTTCACCGAGAACCGCAAATCCAAGCGCTCCGTCAAGGAGGTGGCCGCCACCCTGCTCAAGGAATTCCCGAAACGCCCCGGCATCCGCATCTTCCAGGGAGAGGAGAATCGCGCCGAGGAATCCAAGGGCCGCGCCACTTTCGTGGTGCATCTCGAAGGCGACGACGCCAACGAACTGGAGGAGGTCGCCGGCCACGTCGAACCCCTCTTCCTCGCCACCCACGGCGTTCTCGGCGTCCGCAAGGGAGAGGAAACCGCGCCCAGCGAGATGGCTCTGCGCATCGACCGCGACCGCGCCGCGGCGGCGGGCGTCAACCCCGAGGTCATCGCGGGGCTGGTGGGCTACGCCCTGCGCGGCTCCCAACTGCCCAAGTACAACGACGGCGGGAACGAGATCCCCGTGCGCATCCGGTTCGAGGAGGCCGATCGCGAGACCATGAGCGAACTCGGCGGCTTCCAGGTGCCCACCCCCGACGGCGGACGTCTCACGCTGTCCGCGCTCACCGAGAGCCGCGTGCAGAACGCGCCGCGCAGCATCTTCCGCCGAGACAAACGGACCACGCGCACGATGACCTTCGAGCTCACCGAGCAGGACACCGGCGCCACGCGGGACCGCCTGAACGCCCTCCAACGCAGCCTCGCGCTCCCCGAGGGGGTCACCTTCGGCACTTCGTTCTACCAGGACGCGCGCGAGGAGATGCGGACCATGATGTTCGCCGCCGGGCTCTCGGTGATCTTCATCTATCTCCTCATGGGCTTCCTGTTCGAGAGCCTGATTCTCCCGCTGTCGGTCATCCTGACCATCCCGCTCGCCGGCATCGGCGTGGTCTGGATGCACGTCATCCCGGACAAGGACATCGACTTCCTCGGCGCGGTCGGTGTGATCCTTCTGATCGGCGTGGTGGTGAACAACGGGATCGTGCTGGTCGACTACGTGAACCGCCTGCGCGAGGAGGGTCACAGCCGGGCCGAGGCGCTCCTTCTCGCGGCCGACCGCCGTTTCCGTCCCATCCTCATGACGGCGCTGACCACCATCGTCGGCATGGTGCCGCTCACCCTCAGCGCGCCGACCGAGATCGGGCTGAGCTACAAGAGTTTCGGTCTCACGCTGATCGGGGGCATGACCACGGCCACCTTCCTCACCCTGCTCGTCGTCCCGATTTTCTACAGCTTGTTCGACGACCTGCGCGGCCTCGCCGCCACGCTCGTCGCACGCCTGCGACGGCCCGGATCCGCGGCCGCACCTGACGCAGCTTCGACCGGCGGGTTGTGATTTCGCGTCCCCGGCGTACGCTGCGCCCATGAACGCCCGCGCCGTGCTTTGCCTTGCCGCCCTCCTGCTCCTCGCTCCCGCGGCCCCGGCCGCCGACTTCTGGCAACGGCTCGGTCTGAAAAAATCCGATGCCGGCGCGCTGCTGAACCGGGCGCTCACCGACGAACAGCTCATCGGCGGACTCCGCGAAGCGCTCGGAAACGGCATTGGCCGCGCCGTCAGCGAACTCGGGCGCAACGATGGCTTCCTCACCAACGTCGCTGTGCGCATCCCAATGCCGGAGTCGCTGCGCAAGGTCGAGCGCCTGGCGCGCTCGGCCGGTCAGGACGCGCTGGCGGACGAGTTCGTGGCCTCCATGAACCGCGCCGCGGAGAAGGCGGTGCCGGAGGCCGCCGCGGTCTTTCGCGAAGCGGTCACGAAAATGACTGTCTCCGATGCCAAGGCGATCCTCGACGGATCCAAGGACGCGGCCACGCGCTTCTTCGAGAACTCCACGCGCACCAACCTGCACACCCGCTTCCTGCCGCACGTCCAGGAGGCCACTTCGAAGGTCGGGGTCACCCAGCGCTATAAATCCCTGACCAGCCAACTGGGCAGCCTCGATTCACTCGGGGGCGGACTGTTCGGGAACCTGCGCAAGGCCACCCTCGACGTGCCCGACCTCGATCTCGACGGGTACGTGACCGAGAAAGCGCTCGACGGCCTGTTCACGACCATCGCCGAGGAGGAGAAGCGCATCCGCGAGAATCCCGTCGCGCGCACCACCGAGCTGCTCCAG
>CAZYJB010000600.1:0-3650 GCA_964647675.1 uncultured Verrucomicrobiota bacterium
GGTCGCACCGGGTTCTTCTCCCGGATCACGCGTCGGATCTCGTCCAGCCCCGCGCCCTGCAACTGGCGTGAATCGAAGGGCGGCGCCCCGGTCAGCAATTCGTAGAGCAGGACGCCGAGGCTGTAGATGTCGGTGCGCGTGTCGACGTCGACGTTCGTGAGTTCGGCCTGTTCCGGGCTCATGTAGGCCGGCGTGCCGATGAGCATCTCGAAGGCGGTGAAATACGTCTTGTCGGTCAACCGCTGGTTGCCCGCCGCTTTGGCGATCCCGAAGTCGATGACCACCGGCAACGCCGACCCCTCCTCGGTGGTGGTGACCAGGACGTTGGACGGCTTGAGGTCCCGGTGGATGATCCCCTTCTGGTGCGCGTGCTGGACCGCCTGGCAAACCTCGACGAACAGCGCCAGCCGTTGCGCGGTCGATAGCGCGTTCCGGTCGCAATGGTCCGTGATGCGCAGGCCGCGAATCAGTTCCATCACGAAGAAGGGCCGCCCGGAATCGGTGGCGCCGGCATCGAACACCTTGGCGATGTTCGGATGGTCCATGAGCGCAAGGGCCTGGCGTTCCGCCTCGAATCGCGCGATGACGGTGCGCGTGTCCATCCCCGGTTTGATGATCTTCAGCGCGACGCGACGGCGCACCGGAACCTCCTGCTCGGCCATGAACACCACGCCGCCGCCGCCTTCGCCGATCTGCTGAAGCAACCGATAGCGTCCGATACGATCGCCCGGTTTCTCGCCGATCACCGCACCGGCGACCTCGGCGGCCGCATGGATCCAAGGTTCCTCTTCCAGGAACCCACCTGCCTGCTCGTGTGCGCGCAGCAACCCCTCCACGCGCTGGCGCAACGCCGCGTCCCCCGCACAGACGCGGTCGAGAAACGCGCCGCGATCGCCTTCCGGCAGCCTCACGGCCTCGGTAAAGACCGCCACATCATCGGCTGGTGACGCCTTCTTCATTCCCTCGCTCGTTGATCATCTGTCGGAGCCGCCGGGCTGCAATCGAAACCCGCCTGGTCCGAATTCATCCGGCGGCAATTCCCGAGCCCACGCCGAAGTAAGCGAGATTCCCATCGGGGAAGGCCAAGGGAATCTTGGACCGTTGAGTCGGCACTTGCCCAGTATGCGCGGGCGGCGTAGGGGATTGGCTCGTCGCCCGACTCCCGGACACCGACGGCCGCCCTCCTGAACATGCCCCTCGATTCCGACCGCACGATGCGCGCGCTGGTGCCGCTCAAAGTCGTTCTGCTGACCGAGAACCCGGGACGCGAACACGCGGCGCTCCGCGGCGCTTTGTTCCGCGCCTTCCAGGGTGGCGCGGCGACCACCGAAGCGGTGGAAGCCTATTTTGCCGCCGGCGAAGACCTCGGCGTGCCGGTGCTGGACATCACCTTTCAGGGCGACGGATCGGAGGCGCGGGCCTTGCTCGCAGCCCATCGCACCGGGGCCCTGCACACCGTCGTGGTGGCGGTGCTGCACGACGCGCCAGGTCCCGACTTCGGCCGGTGGCTGCGCGAACTCGACCAGCAGGCGAAGGCCGAACCGGATGATCGTCCTGCGCTCCTGCTCCTGTGTCTCGAACTGAAGCGCGACACCTGGCGGGGCGCCATCCAGTCGCTCGACTATGCCAGTTTGGGCGAGGCCGCCGCGCGTCCCGCCCTGGCCGCCTCGCGCGTGCTGTCCAGCGCCTGGCGCGCGATGGGAGAGTTCGATCGCCCCCTGTCGCTCTTCATCAGTCACGCCAAGCTCGACGGTTTGCCCCTCGCGCAATCGTTCCGGAGACAGCTCAACGACTTCGGCGCCTCCGGCTACTTTTACGACGCCGAGTGCATCCCGCCCGGCGCCGACTGGCAACGAGTCCTGCGCCGCGGCGTGCAACAGGCGGTGCTGGTTGCCCTGCGCACCAACGTCTACGAGGAACGCTTCTGGTGCGTGCAGGAGATGGATTGGGCGGAGGACTTCGGCTGCCCCGTGGTGGTGGTGGAGGCGCGCACCCAACTGACCCGCGCGCGGGAGTTTCTGCCCGTGGGTGGCGCGCCCACCGTGCACATCCCCGACGGCAACCTGCTGCGCGTGCTCCAGTTCGCGCTGCGCGAGGCGCTGCGGGTGCGGCTTTTCCGGCGGCAGGTGGATGAACTCGCTGATCTCGGCGCGATCGATTCCAGACAGACCGTCACCATCCCGCGAACCAGCCTCGCCACGCTCGGCATGCGCTGCGCCGACCGCGCGACTGCCGGCTCGGACGTTCGCCACGTCCTGATCCCGGAATCGTTCCGCGAAGCGCATCGCGGCGTCGCGTCGAAGCTCGTCGACGCCTATTTCCCGGGAGCCTGGCTGGGCACGCCGCGGGAATTGGCGACCCTGCATCTTTGATCCGTTGCTCCCATGGCCTCCCCGTCTCCCCTCCCCTCCCCCGCCGTCCCGCTGCGCGGCATCACGGTGGGCATCTCGGTCGCCTTCGGCGAAGACTCCGCGCGTCGTGGTTTCACCGAGGACGAAATGAACCGCTCGGTGGTTCGGCTGTCCGAAGGCCTGCTCGCCGCGGGGGCCAACCTCGTGTTCGGACACGACTGGCGTCTCCACGGTGTCATGGCCGCCGTGGCCCGGCTCGCGGTCCGCTTCGAACCACCTGCGAGCGCGACGCGCCCGGCCATGGACGATGCTCCCTGCCGGATCACGAATCTTGTCCCCTTTGGAACACATCCGGAGTTGCCCGAGGAGCTTCGCCGCGACCTCGAGGATCGTGGGCTGCTGCGGATTGAAGAAGGAAGACCGCCCAGGGACGTGATCACGGGAGCCGCCGAGCTTCCCGCTCCGGTGCGACGCGCCCTCGCGCTATCGGAACTGCGCCGGCGCATGGCGGACCTCTGCCATGCGCGGGTGGGCCTCGGCGGCAAGTACGAGCGCTTTGAAGGCTTCTGGGCGGGCATCTTCGAGGAGGCGTGGTCGGCGGCCCGGCGAAACCAACCGGTCTACCTGTCGTGCCTGATGGGCGGGGCCGCAGCGCGTGTGCTTGAGGCGTGCCAAACCGGCGAATGGGCGCGGCTCCTGGAGCCAAGACTGGCCGCACCCGATTCGCTCCCGGAATCCCCGCGACAACCGGAGGTCCGCGAACTCCTCGACGCACGCCTGCTGCAAGGGCGCAGCGGACTCGAGCTCGATGACTGGCACCGATTGGTCACCGCGACGGATATCGAAGGAGTGCTGGCGCTGGTGCTCAAGGGACTGCGGCGATTGCGCCGCGCCGCCGGGGAGGGCGCCGTGGGTCTGGCCCAGCTGGACATGGCGCCCTGAGGGCAGCGCCCCTGCCACGGCGCCGGGAAACAGAAGCCCCGGCCGAAGCCGGGGCTGGTGGAGCGGACGGAGAGTGCCTTCCGGATCGGCCGGTGAAGGCCGTCGATTCCGGAAAGCCTTCTTACATGTGCGCGATCAGGTTGTCGCCGAACTCCGAGCACTTGATCTGCGTGGCGCCGGCCATGAGGCGCGCGAAGTCGTAGGTCACGCGCTTGCTGCCAATCGCGCCATTGAGGCCCTTGAGGATGAGATCGGCGGCCTCGGTCCAGCCCAGGTGACGCAGCATCATCTCACCCGAGAGCACGACCGAGCCGGGGTTCACCATGTCCTTGCCCGCGTACTTGGGCGCCGTGCCGT
>CAZYJB010000601.1:0-3649 GCA_964647675.1 uncultured Verrucomicrobiota bacterium
CAGCGACCACTCGGCCAGCGAGATGCGGAACAGACGGCTCTCTGCCTTCGGCGCGGGGCCGTTGGCGAGCAGCGTTCCAGGCGTCGCCACTCCGGCGAGGGCGGCCAGCGTGGCGGTTTGGGTGAGGAACTGACGGCGGTCCATGGTCGGCTTCATGGTCATGGGGGCGTGGAATCAGGATGCCAAGGAAGGTTTTGGGCGATGTCGGTTGACGGGAAATCAGGCGCCCCTCGAGGCACGGGTCGGATTTCGGAACACCATCAGGAACACCAGGAGAACGGCGGCGGCGAACAGCGCCGGCTTCATCCATAGCGGCTTCCATTCGATGGCCTTCAGTTCCTGCCTGCGCAACGAAACCACCTCGGTATCCAGCGCCTTCACCTGCGCATCGAGCGCGGCCTTCTCGGCCGCGGGTGCCGCCGCCAGCTTCGCCTCGGCCTGCGTCCGTTCCGCCGTCTTGGCCACCACCTGGTCCGCGAACTGCCGCGAGCGATCCGGGGTGTGCTGGGTCTCGATGTGACCGGCCACCTGCGCGCCGAGGAACATGCCCAGTCCCAGGGTCAGCATCACCAGCAGTCCCTGCGCCTGCGCACGTACCTGCCGCGGCGCCACCTGGTCGGTGTAGATCTGGCCGGTCACGAAGAAGAAATCGTAGCAGATGCCGTGCAGCAGCACGCCCGCGATGATCATCCACCGGATGTCGTCCGGCGCGCCCGTTGCGAAAAGCACGTACCGCACCACCCAGGCCAGCATGCCCACCGCCAGCATCCACTTGACCCCGAGGCGCGCGAAGAACAGCGGCATCACCACCATGAAGAAGATCTCGGACATCTGCCCATACGACATCGTCTGGCCAATGGGCAACCCGGTCATCTCCACCACGCGGCTCGTGATCTGATAATAGAACGCGAGCGGGATGCAGATCAGCGCGGAGGCCACCATGAAGGTCAGATAGGACTTGTCCTTGAACATGACCAACGCGTCCAGACCCAGGATCTGCCGGGCGGACACGGGTCCCGAAGCGGTCGGCGGCGTGTGCGGCAAGGCGAAGCTGAAGAGGCCGAGCAACACCCCCGATCCGATCGTCAGGTAGAACATGGCGATGCTGCGGTCGAACGCCAGGAAGGTGATGCTCAGGCCCGCCGCGATCCATCCGATGGTTCCGAACACGCGGATCAGCGGAAACTCCTTCTCCGGGTGCGTGATGTTCCGCATCGCCAGCGTGTTGGTCAGCGCCAGCGTGGGGAAATAGGTCAGCATGTGCGCGAACAGCGCGAGGTTGATGACCGCGGGTGACGGGTTCGTCCCCTTCATCATCACCGTCGCCACCAGCATGAACCCCGCGCCCAGCAGGTGCATCACGCCCAGCACGCGTTGCGCCGCAAAGAAGCGGTCTGCGATCATCCCCACGAAGAATGGCGACAGCATGCCGGCGATCGGACCCACCGAATAGGTCCAGCCGAAGTCGGCCGCCTTGAACCCGATCGTCCCCAGATAATTCGGGGCCGTGACATACCACGAACCCCAGACGAAGAACTGGATGAACATCATCAGGGACAGCTGAATGCGTAGACCGGTCTTCATGGGAATGAATGTGCGCGCTGCCCGTCCCGTAGTGGCTGGTTGCGGCTCGTCCGGGGCGGGTGCGCGGATCGTAGGGACCCGCCCTGACTGACGCAATCCGTCAAATCCTCGGGCTCAGTGCATGGCGATGGAGCAGGAACCGATGCCGCCCACATAGTAATTGAACTGCACATTGGGATGCTCGGCGAGCAGTGACATGGGGACGCAGGTATCGACGATGCGCTTCGAAATCATGAAGGCGGTAAGCCGGAACCCGAAGGGGTTGTCGTGGTGGCCCGGGTGCCAGATCGACACCTTGTCCGCCTTCCACGTCTCGAGCGGCCCGACGGTCACCGCCTTGGTCGGCACGAGCGTGATGTTGCCGCCTGCGCTGGTGCGTGCGTTCTGGGCGAGGGTCAGCGGGTGCAGGTCCACCACGCGCGTGGCCAGCTTCCGGTAATCGGCCGCAGCCGGCGGCGCCTGCTTCCACTTGCCGCGGCGCGGCAGCGGGTCATTGAACGCCCAGTGCTTCACATCGCCCTGGCCGCCCTGCATGACGGCGCAGCGCACGCCCGCGTCCCACGAGGCCCGGTACTCGCGCGTGTCGGCCTTCGGGAAATGGAGATTCGCATCCGGCATGCACAGGCGGCGCTCGATGCGCGAAAAGCAGAGCTCACGGTCGCACCGTTCGAAACTGAGCGGATGCGTCACCGGCACCTCGCGACCGGTGGCTGCGTCGACCCACTCGTCCATGCCCCAGAAATGCGCCGAGCGCACGTCAAGCCCAAGGGCGTTCACGAGGCGCGCCACCAGCGGCAGTTGTTCGGTTGGGCCGATCGGACCGCACACGCCCACGGGATTGTCGGGGGTCGACTGCCGCCACGCCTCGATATACTCGAGCGCCTCGGCCAGATAGAACTCCTCGAGCGTCGGATACAGCGCGACCTTGAAGCCGGGCCGCGAGAGCTTGGGAAGGTCCTTGGCCTGAAGCCGCGCGACCTCCTCCACAAGACCGGTGTCCAGGGTCGTGTAATCCCACCAGTCGGGGGCCATCGTGCTCAGCTTGCGAGGCATGGCCCATGCCACCGTGAAACCGCGCCCACCGTCAACTCTCCGCGGTGCCCGACACGGATCTATTCCGTGTGCCACGCGCGATTCAACAGATGCGCAGCGCCGAGCGCGTCCTGCAACGGGTCTGCGTCCAGCGCCGCGAAGCCGAGCGGATGATGCCGCGTCCAGCCCTCCGCCATTGCGAACCTTCCGGATTCGCGCCCGAGTTCCTCCCCGAATGCCTCCATGGCCAGCAGGTAGGAATCCATGCCCTGGCTTTCGTCCAGCCAGGTGCGTTGGCTGGCGTGACAAGCCAGCGCCGCGCGCTTCTGCTCACGCGCCTCGACAGTGTTCACCCACGCGCGCGCGGCGACCCGGCGTCCCAGCGGATCCCGCAATCCATGGGGCACGGCGTGATAGACCACCACGTTGCCATGCCATGCCGGAACACTCGGGGTGGTCCGATAATTGGGCATCCCGCGCGCGAAGGTGGCGGTCACGGCGAGGCGCGCGGTCTGCATGTGGTCCTCCATGTAGTCGCTGAGTGCGTGCGTCAGCACGATCGACGGCTGCACGCGGCGCACCACCGCCGCCACCTTTCGCAACAGTCGATCGCCATAGAAGATCTCGAGGTCGTCCGCAATGGGGGGATGCCACGTGGCGCCCAGCACCTTCGCCGCCGCCTTCGATTCCCGCCGCCGTACCGTTCGCAGTTTTGCCGCCGGGATGGCCGCCGATCCGCAGTTCCCGGTGCTCAGATTGACGTAGTGCAATTCCCACCCGCGACGCCCCAGCAGCACCAGGGTCCCCGCCATCAGGAACTCGATGTCATCGGGATGCGCCGCCACCGCCAGCACCCGCATCACCGCCCCCCCGTATCAAGGATGTCCATAGTGTCCACGCTATCCATACCCCCGCAGAGCACCCCCGCGCTCAATGCGCCGCCGGATGCCGCCGTTCGTGGTGCGACGCCGAGCGGTCCGCGGCGAAGATGACTTCGTGGGTGGCGATGGCATCCGTGAGGCTGGTCAGCGGC
>CAZYJB010000602.1:0-3637 GCA_964647675.1 uncultured Verrucomicrobiota bacterium
GCCCCTGTCTACTGGGTGGAGCGCTCAGGCAAGGCCCACCGCAACGTCACGCTGAATGCCGCCCCGGTGGATGTCGCGGCCTACCTGCGCCGGCGCCTCTTCGGCAGTGAGACCTCGATCATCATGACCAGCGCCACCCTGGGCATCCTCGCCAAATCAACCGAGGGACCGGAGTCCCCGGCCGCCGAGGCGGCGCCCGCGGGCAAAGGTGCCGAGGTGTGGCGGCGCGACGCGCGTGCGCTCGCCTACTTCGTGCGGCGGGTGGGCGCGGAGGCGGCGCGCCCGTTGCAGGTGGGATCCCCGTTTGATTACCAGCGGCAGATGCGGCTTTACGTGGCCAACCGGATGCCGGATCCGCGGGACGCCGGCTATCGCGAGGCGCTCATCCGGTCCATCGAGCAGTTCATCACGCGCACGCACGGCAAAGCCTTCGTGTTGTTCACCAACCTCCGGCTGCTGCAGGAGATCGCCGAGCGGATGTCAGGGTTCTTCGGGAAGCTCGGCCTCCAGTGCTTCGTGCAGGGCACCGGCATGCCGCGGTCCACCATGCTGGAGCGTTTCAAGGAGGACGTGGACTCCGTGCTCTTCGGCACCGACAGTTTCTGGCAGGGCGTCGATGTGCCGGGCGAGGCCCTGAGCAACGTGATCATCACGCGCCTGCCGTTCGCGGTCCCGGACCACCCGCTCATCGAGGCGCGGATCGAGGCCATCGAGGCGCGTGGGGGGAATGCCTTCGCCGAATTCTCGCTGCCCGAGGCGATCCTCAAGTTTCGTCAGGGCGTCGGCCGCCTGATCCGCACCCGATCGGACAACGGGATCATCGTCGTGCTCGACAACCGGGTGCTGACCAAGCGTTACGGGCAGGCGTTTCTCGACGCCATGCCGAAGTGCCCGGTCGAGATCGTGTGACGCCACGCCGCCAGGGGGATGCGCCGTTCAGCTTCCTGACGGAGAGACGGGGGTGGCGGAGCTCAGTTTCCCCTCGCGCGAGCCGGGGCCGGGATCGATCTCGGCGTAGTCCTCCAGCGTCTCGCGCAGGATGTCGCGGATCGCGCCGCGTTCCTCCGCGCCGAGGTGGGCGAAACGGGCGGGGGGCGTCGCACCCGCGAGAATCTCCTTCAAACGAGCGAGAACCGAAGTCTTGAGTTCCGGAGGCAGCGCCGCGAAGGCCTCGGAGTGGATCATGTAGCTGCAGCGGTAGGTGAACATCCGGCTCTTCAGGTCGAAATCCTTGAGACTGCGACCGCGGCTGTCCGCGCGCCGGTTCTGGCGGAAGCCGCGTTCGAAATCGCCCGCCCCACGGATGCCGCCGGCGGGAAGCGAGGCTTCGTCACAGAACAACAGCGCTTCCAGCACGCGTTCGGTCTCGGAGGTGACGACCCGCAGGGCGGTGCCGACCGGCACGGCTGAAATCGGTTCGCCCATCTCCTTTTGGAGTTGGCGCTGGTAGTGACACCATTTGCGGACCCGCAGGGCGCCTTCGCTCAGCCGGTTGTGCATCATGACCTGGTGCTCCAGCACCATGAGCGCAACGATGTCGCTGTCGGGCCGCGGATAACGGGTCGCCTCGAATCGTGAGCCCAGCCGGTCCAGATTGGCGCCGGCATCGCGGTCGAGATCGGCGCCGCGTTCGCCCGCGCGCGCGGTGACATTGCCCAGGTGCCGCGTCGAACCGTGCCGGCCCGTGACGTACCAGCCGCCCCACCGGTCGTCGATCGGCGTGTCGTGACCGACCAGCGTGCTGCCCGCGGAAGTGATGGGTTCGCCGCGTTCGTCGGGGTAGACCGAACGCACCATGAGCCCGGGCCAGTTCCGGGTCATGGAGCCGCCGTGACAGGATAGGCACTCGGCGTCCCGCTCAAAGCGCAGCGGCCGCGATGGATCCCGTCCGTCCAGCTTGTAGAAAACCAAGCCCAATTCGGGATCAGTGACCGAAACTTCCATCAACCCACCGGGCACCCATCCCACGTAGAGGTCGTCGGAAAAGTAGAGGCTCCGCGGTTGGCGGGGGTGGATGAGATCGCGCTGCAGACTGGTCTTGGAGAACACCAGCACCTGGGATTCGACGGGGATCTGGTTGGTCTCGAGCAGCCAGCGGAGCAGCGCGGCGTCCACGAGTTGGTTCGGACGCCGATCTCCCAGGCTGGCCTCGAACCGCGAGACCCGATTCGTCGGCGTTCGCGTGCTGTAGTCGATGGGCGGCAGATCATAGTCCGGGAGCCCTTGTCCCGGCGCCAGCCGCACGAATCCGAGGACCATGGCGAGCACGCCAAGGCGCCAGGCCGCGCCGCCGCGGGCTTTGCGGGACGGCGGTCGCCATGGATCCCGGCGCACCCCGATTCTGGATGAAGCGATCACGATACGAATGAGGAACCTTCCCACAGGTCACCGGCTTTGACGCAAATCATAAGTTTCCCGATTCGCTCCACCTCGCAGCGTGGGAAGACGCCCCGGGATGGTGCTCGCCGTCACGGCCCGCCCCGGCGCATGCTCGCGCCATGATACTGAGCGACGCCGAGCTCCAGGCCCTGGTTGAAGTGCGTCATGCCTCTCCCCACGACCTTCTTGGCATGCATCCGCTCGGTGATCGGTCAGGGGTGGTGGTGCGCGCCTTTGCTCCCGGCGCCAGCCGGGTGGACGCCGTGCCGGTGCACGCGGGTCAGGCGAAGCCGATCGAGCTGGCGCGTCTGCATGAGGGCGGGGTCTTCGAAGGGGTGTCGAAGGGGAAGGGCGGCGTGTTCGCCTATGATCTGGTGGTGACCTGGCCGGACGGGCACAAGTCGCGGACGCGTGACCCGTATTCGTTCCTCCCTTCGGTGGGCGAAATGGATCTGTTCCTTTTCGGACAGGGCCGCGAACAGCGGATTTACGACAAGCTCGGCGCGCACCTGCGTGAGTTCGACGGCGTGAAGGGCACCAGCTTCGCCGTGTGGGCGCCCAACGCCCAGCGGGTGAGCGTGGTGGGCGACTTCAACCACTGGGACGGCCGGCGCCATCTCCTGCGGCGCCTGGGCGCGTCGGGGGTCTGGGAGATATTCGTGCCCGGAGTCGGGGAAGGGGCGCTGTACAAATTCGAGATCCGCGACGCCCAGGGGCGCATCGTGCTGAAGACCGATCCCTACGGTCTCTATTTCGAGCCGGCACCCAAGAACGCGTCGATCGTCTGGAACACGACCAAGCACACCTGGACCGATCAGGAGTGGCTCGCGAGCCGGGCCAAGGGAAATCCCTTGTCGAGTCCCATGTCCGTTTACGAGGTGCACCTCGGCTCTTGGCGCAAGCAGTCGGTGGCACACTCGTTCAGTTACCGGGAAATCGCGGGACCGCTGATCGACTACGTGCGGCGCACGGGATTCACCCATGTGGAGTTCCTGCCCGTCAGCGAGCACGCGTTCTATCCGAGTTGGGGCTATCAGGTGACCGGGTTCTATTCGCCGACCTGCCGCTATGGAACCCCGGACGACTTCCAGTATCTGGTCAACGCGCTGCACGAGGCGGGTATCGGCGTGATCGTGGACTGGGTCCCCGCCCATTTCCCCCGCGACGACTGGGCGCTTGCGAGCTTCGACGGCACGAGCCTGTACGAGCACGAGGATCCACGCCGACACCAACGCCGCACGCCGGCAGGCAGCGCGGG